>NZ_BAABGS010000021.1:0-276977 GCF_039541695.1 Chelativorans composti
TTTTACACCGCCCGCAGCAGCTCCATGCCGCCGCTTCCGTGGACTAGTTTCTCACCGCCGTTCTCATCCTGACCGAGCTGACTTTGCATTCTCTGGCGATGTTCAGCGCTTCTCTCCCCGCCACAGCCGGTGCAACGCGATGGCCGAGGCCGCTGCCACGTTGAGACTGTCGAAATCGTGCCGCATGGCGATCCGCACGCTGGTGAGCCGCTCGAGGAGGTGAGGGGGCAAACCCGGCCCTTCAGCGCCGAGCAGCAGCGCCATCCGCTTGCTGGGCTTCACCTCTGTCATGTCAACCGTCCCGTGCGGGCTCATCGCCAGCACCTCGAAGCCGCGCGCCATCAGAGCATCCACCATCCCTTCGGCAGAACCCTCGCGCGCGAAGGGCACCTTGAGCGCGGCACCTACGGATACCCGTATCGCCTTCCGGTACAGCGGATCGCACGACCCCTGGTCCATCACCACCGCATCCGCGCCGAAGGCGGCCGCGTTGCGGAAGATCGAGCCCATATTGTCGTGGTTGGCGATTCCGGCGAGCGCCACCACCAGCGCATCCTCCGGCAGGCTGTCGAGCAGATTTTCGACGCCGGGTGTGTCCACCCTGCGACCGATGGCAAGCACGCCCCGGTGCATATGGAACCCGGCGATCCGGTCCATCACCTCGCCGCTCGCGACATAGACTGGCACGTGCTGCGGAACCCGTTCGAGCAGGGCCTGAGCACCTTCCACCCGGTTCTCCCGCAGGAAGACGGAATCCGCCTCGAACCGGGCATTGGAGAAGAGAACGTTTAGGACCGTCTTGCCCTCAGCGACGAACTTGCCCTCGCGCCCCACGAGATCACGCTCGCGGATGTCGCGGTAGGCGGCTATCCGCGGGTCGTCTGGGTCGGTGATCAGGATCAGGTCCCGTGCCAAGGCCTGGTCAGTCCTCAAGAATGATGCCGTCGTCGCGCGTCCGCATGACGGCCCGCAGCGTGTCGCGCACGCCGATCGAGCCCAGGAAGCGGCTGGCCTCGTCGAACACCGCAACCGGCGCCGTCTGCGACTGGTGCATGGCGTGCATCACGATCTTGAGCGGCGTTCCCGCCTGCGCCCAGTACACGACATTGCGGCCGGGAGGGATCATGCTCTTGTCCTCGCAGGAGATCCAGTCCGCGGGCCTCCCGTTCGACTCGGCGCCGACCACAAGCATGTTCCTGTCGAGCCTGAAGCGTGTCGTTCTGCGGCGGTCCAGCCACACCCAGCTGTCACCGGCGGGTTCCAGCTCCTTGACGTCGCGCATCACGTTGGCGGCGGTCAGCACCGACAGCGGGTTCACATGCGAGACGAATTCGCGCACGTAATCGTTGGCCGGATTGAGCACGATCTCCTCCGGCTTGCCCGACTGCACGATCCGCCCGCTCTGCATGATGGAAATGCGGTTGCCGATCTTGAGCGCCTCTTCCAGGTCGTGGCTCACGAATAGGATCGTCTTCTTGAGCCGCTGCTGCAGCTGCATGAGCTCGTCCTGCAGCTTGGCGCGGATCAGCGGGTCCAGCGCCGAGAAAGGCTCGTCCATGAGCAGGATCGGCGCCTCTGTCGCCAGCGCCCGGGCAAGCCCCACGCGTTGCTGCATGCCGCCCGAAAGCTCGTGCGCGTAGCGGTTTGCCCAGTCCTCAAGGCCCACCAGTTTCAGCTGTTCCATCACGCGTTCCTGCCGCTCCGGCTTGGAGAGGCCGGCGAGCTCCAGCCCGAAACCAACGTTCTGCGCCACCGTCCGCCAGGGCAGCAGTGCGAACTGCTGGAATACCATGGCCACGCCTTCGCGCCGGAGCTTGCGCAGCTCGTCGTCCGAGGCCTTGCCGACGGAAATGGCCTTGCCGCCGCCCCCGTCTACCAGCACTTCGCCGCGCTCCACCCTGGTCAGCCCGTTGACCGAGCGCAGCAGCGTTGACTTGCCCGAGCCGGAAAGCCCCATCAGCACGGAAATCTCGCCGTGCTTGACCGTGAGGTTGATGCCCGCGCAGCCGACCACGGCGCCGGTCTCCTGCGCGATCTCCTCACGGCTCTTGCCGGCGTCGATGAGAGGCAGCGCAGCCTTGCGCTGATTCTCGCTGCCGAAGACTACATCGACGTTGCGGAATTCGATGGCCGCCTTCATTTCACCGGCCTCCGGCCCAGCCGGGTGATGCGGTCAAGGATGATGGCGAGGACGACGATCGCCAGTCCCGCCTCGATGCCGAGCGGAATGTTGACGCTGTTGAGCGCGCGCACCACGGGCTTGCCGAGGCCGTTCGCGCCGATCAGCGCGGCGATCACCACCATGGAAAGCGACAGCATGATGCACTGGGTCATGCCGGCCATGATCGAGGGCAGGGCAGCCGGCAGTTCCACCTTCCGCAGGAGCTGCATCTTGGTCGCGCCAAAGGCGACACCTGCCTCGCGCAGCGGCGCCGGTACCGAAGTGATCCCCAGGTAGGTCAACCGGATGGGCGCGGGAATCGCGAAGATGACGGTGACGATTAGCCCCGGTGCCGCGCCCAGCCCGAACAGGATGAGTACGGGAATCAGATAGACGAAGGTCGGCAGCGTCTGCATGAGGTCGAGCACCGGCCGGATGATCCCGTAGATGCGCTCGCTGTGGGCAGCCCAGATACCGACCGGAACGCCGATCATCATCGACACGGCGGTTGCCGCCACCACGAGCACCAGCGTCTCCACGGCCTCGCGCCAGAGCCCCTGGTTGATGATGAGAAGCAGCCCGATCAGGGTTCCGATGGTGAGCCGCCAGGATCGCTGCAGCAGGAAGGCAAACCCAGTCACCGCGATCACCACCACGGACGCCGGCACCGCCAGCAGCAGTTCCACCAGCCCGCTGAGCACGCTGTCCAGACCGGCGGCGAGATTGTCGAAGAACCAGGCGAAATGCGCAGTCAGGAACTCAAAGAACTCGCGCCCCCACCGGCCGAGCGGGATTTTCCAGGTGGAGATCCAGGCAGTTATCGGGTCATCCATTGGCGGTGCGCATCCTTGAGGCCGTTGAAAGCCCTCATTCCTTTAGTTGGAGCGTTCGAGCAATTCCAGAAAACCGCAAGCCGGTTTGCGTGGATAAACCACGAATTAGACCATTTGAACCCCTGGAGGGAAGGTCCGGCGCTCATTTGCCGCCGTGGGGAGGAAGGGATGCGGCCCCGCGCGCAGCCGCGCTGAGCCGCAAGAAACAGTGCAGGATCAAAGTCCGAGAGCCTGTTTGACGGCCGCCACCGCATCGCCGCCGTCGAAGGTGGTCACGCCGTTGAGCCAGGGCTCGATCGCATCCGGATTGCGCTGCAGCCAGGCGGAGGCAGCTTCCTGCGGATCGGCGCCTTCGTCGAGGATGGCACCCATGATCTCGTTCTCCATGTCGAGCGAGAAGACGAGATTCTTCAGGAACTGTCCGACGTTCGGGCACTGTTCGGTAAAGCCGGTCCACACATTGGTGAGCACCGTCGCGCCGCCGTAGTCAGGGCCGAACACATCGTCCCCGCCTTCCAGATAGGCCATGTCGAACTTGGCGTTCATGGGATGCGGCTCCCAGCCCAGGAACACGATGGGCTCCTTGCGCTGGATGGCACGGCTCACCTGCGAGAGCATGCCGGCTTCCGAGCTCTCCACCAGTTCAAAGCCGGCGAGGCCGAACTTATTTTCCTCGATCATGCTGAGGATCAACCGGTTGCCGTCGTTGCCGGGCTCGATGCCATAAATCTTGCCCTTCAGCTCGTCCTTGAACTTGGCGATGTCCTCGAAGGATTTCAGCCCGGCGTCATAGGTGTACTGCGGTACGGCCAGCGTGTACTTGGCGCCTTCGAGATTGGTGACGAGCGTCTCCACCGAGCCCTTTTCGCGGTAGGGCGCGATGTCGGCCTCCATGGTCGGCATCCAGTTGCCGAGGAAGACGTCGATGTCCTTGTTGGCGAGCGAGGCATAGGTGACCGGCACCGACAGCATCTGCACCTCGGGCTGGTAGCCGAGCGCCTTGAGGATCACGGATGCGGTCGCCGTGGTGGCGGTGATGTCCGTCCAGCCCACGTCGGAGAAGGTGATCGACCGGCATTCTGCAGGCTCTGCCGCGAATGCGGAGCTCCCGAGCAGTGAAAGCACCAGTCCGAAACCTGCACCCAAACCCATCTTGCCTGCCATGACGATCTCCCGAGACTTTGGTTCGGCGGAATAATCGGTATGGCAGCGCCTCAACGCAAGCGCGAATTTGGCCTTGCCACAGGCAAGAGGGACAACGGGATGGCTATTTTTCGAAGGCCGGGCCGCGGCAGCCTCCCCGATTCCGCCCCCAGTCTGCCGGTTTCAGGGGGAGAAGTTTCAGGAGCCGCGTGGCACATGCCCAAGCCCTCACTCCACAGCCTGGAACTTCGGGCTTACGCTGCGGGTGACGCCGGTTGTTGCTTTGATGTAAAAGACATATGTCAGTGTGCAGCAAGGTCCACGGGGACAGGTTCTTGCGCGTTTGATGCCGTTCCCCTTCGCCGCAGGAGGCGTATTTGTTCGCAGCGATCGGTCGTTTCTTTTCGCGTCTTCTCCACTGGATCCTCTCTCCTTTCGCTGCCGTCGGGCGCTGGTATACGCGCCGGGGGTGGATTCTTCGGATCGTCGTCGGCTTCCTGGTTGTGCTCTTCGTGGGCCTCAACATCTACTTCATGGTACAGACGCAGGTCTGGACCAACTTCAACCCGGACTACCCGGAGCAATACGGCTTCGATGAGCGCAACACGTCCGCCGGCATGCAGCTTGCCGACACGGGCGCCGGTGCGCAGATCTGTTCGCCTTCGGCGATCGCGCAGGTCGCAGCCGACCTGATCGACTTCAACGTCGACCAGAACGCGTGGATCACTTCGATGCTGTTCTACAAGCTGGGCTTCTTCGGCATTGATTGGACCCACACGCCTTTCTTCGACAACAAGGCTGCCTTCCAGCGGGGCGTGAACCAGACCATCCGCCGTACCGCCGTGGAGCTCGTCGACACGCTGGGCCGCGTCCGCGGCACGTCGCAGATCGACAACGACCTGCAGAAGGCCCGCGAAAACATCCAGTTCAGCGAGGATGCCTGGTACTTCGGCCTGAACCCGTTCGGCCCCAAGACCCCGACCCCCTCCTTCTACCGCACGGCGGGAAGGGCTCTGCGCGACTTCAACGCCCGTCTTGAGCGCTGCGAGGCGGTCTTCGACGGCCGCGCCGACAACCTCATGCAGTTCCTCGACCGCATTGCGGGCGATCTCGGCTCCACCTCGGCGATCCTGCGCGAGCGGTCGGAAAACCACAACGGCGGCTGGTTCGACTTCCGCGCCGATGACCGCTTCTGGTTCGCCTACGGCCAGCTCTACGGTTACTACGGCTTGCTCAAGGCCGCCCACGCCGACTTTCGCGAGGTGATCCAGCAACGCAACCTGGGGACGCTCTGGAAGGACACCGAGCAGCAGTTGCGCGCGGCCCTGAACATCACGCCCTTCATCATTTCCAACGGCCGGGAAGACGGCTGGATCATGCCGACGCATCTTGCCACCATGGGTTTCTACATCCTCCGCGTCCGCTCGAATCTGGTCGAGCTGCGGCAGGTTCTGGATCGCTGACGAAAGAGGGCTGTGCATGGCGCACGTGAAGACCGACATCGAAATCGCCCGTGAGGCGTCCTGGAAACCGATCCAGGAAATCGGCGCTGGGCTGGGCATCCCGCAGGAGCATCTTCTTCCCTACGGGCACGACAAGGCCAAGGTGTCGAGCGCGTTCATCGCCTCGCTGGCCGACCGGCCGGACGGCAAGCTCGTCCTCGTCACCGCCATCAACCCGACGCCCGCGGGCGAGGGCAAGACAACGACCACGATCGGCCTCGGCGACGCCCTGAACCGCATCGGCAAGAAGGCCATCATCTGCGTGCGCGAACCCTCGCTGGGCCCCAGCTTCGGCATGAAGGGCGGCGCGGCCGGTGGCGGCTATGCGCAGGTGATCCCGATGGAGGACATCAACCTTCACTTCACGGGCGATTTCCACGCGATCACCTCCGCCCACAACCTGCTCGCGGCGATGATCGACAACCATGTCTACTGGGGCAATTCGCTCGGCATAGACACGCGCCGCATCACCTGGCGCCGCGTGATGGACATGAACGACCGCGCCCTGCGCGACATCGTTGTCGGACTGGGGACCGGCAACGGCTTCCCGCGCGAGACCGGCTTCGACATCACGGTGGCCTCCGAGATCATGGCCATTCTCTGTCTCGCGCGCGACCTGAAGGACCTCGAGGAGCGGCTCGGCAACATCATCATCGGCTACCGCTACGACAAGACGCCGGTCTATGCCCGCGACCTAAAGGCCGATGGCGCCATGGCCGTGCTGCTGCGTCAGGCCATGCAGCCGAACCTCGTCCAGACCATCGAGAACAACCCGGCTTTCGTCCATGGCGGTCCCTTTGCCAACATCGCCCATGGCTGCAACTCGGTCATCGCCACCACCACGGCCCTGAAGCTGGCCGACTACGTGGTGACGGAGGCGGGTTTCGGCGCTGATTTAGGCGCGGAGAAGTTCTTTGACATCAAGTGCCGCAAGGCGGGCCTCAAGCCTGCCGCCGCTGTGATCGTTGCCACCGTCCGCGCCCTCAAGATGAACGGCGGCGTGAGGAAGGAAGACCTCGGCACCGAAAATGTCGAGGCGGTTATGGCCGGGTGCCCGAACCTCGGCCGCCACATCGAGAACGTGCGGCAGTTCGGCGTGCCGCTCGTCGTCGCCATCAACCACTTCCACTCCGATACCGAGGCAGAAATCCGTGCGGTGAAGGACTATGTTGCCCGCATGGGCTGCGAGGCCATTCTTTGCAACCATTGGGCAGAAGGCTCAGCCGGTGCGGTCGAGCTTGCCCAGAAGGTGGTGGAGCTCGCGGAGCATGGGGCCTCCAACTTCGCTCCGCTCTACGTCGACGAGATGCCGCTGCTTGAAAAGATGGAAACCATCGTCAAGCGCATCTACCGCGGCGCTGGCGTGGTGGCCTCCGACACGATCCAGGCCCAGTTGCGCCGCTGGGAGGAGGAGGGCTACGGCCATCTCCCGGTCTGCATGGCGAAGACGCCTTACTCCTTCTCGGCGGATCCGTCGGTTCTCGGAGCTCCGACCGGCCATGTGGTGCCCATCCGCGAGGTGCGGCTGTCGGCGGGTGCAGGGTTCGTCGTCGCCATCTGCGGTGACATCATGACCATGCCCGGCCTGCCGCGGGTGCCCGCGGCAGAACGTATCTTCCTCTCGCCCGAGGGCTATGTGGAGGGGCTTTCCTGAGCACTGCCCGGCGCTGCCCTCTGGGCCGCGCGGGCAGCTGCGCGGGCGCGTGAGAGGGAGAGGCTGGCATAGCCGCTGACCCGCGCGTGGGGATGGTGGCTGACGGCCACGATCGAACAGCCGGCCAGTCGGTCATGGATGATCTCCAGCACCCTTTTCTCGGTCTCCGGGTCCAGCTCCGAGGTCGCTTCATCGAGCACCAGGACGGGCCGCGCGGCAAGGATTGCCCGTGCGATCAGCACTCGCTGGCGCTCACCGCCGCTGAGTCTGCATCCGTTCCGGCCGAGGGGTGTGTCGAGCCATTCTTCCTCGTCCTGGCCGGGCGGTGGACGAAGGCCGAGCTCCCTGAGCAACTGCAGGATTACGGCCCGGTTCTGGTTCGCATGTCCGTAGGCCACGTTCTCGTGGAGCGGACGGTCGAACAGGGGCGCCCCCTGGGAGACGATACAGAAGGTTTCCGCCTTCTCCCGCGTGGAGAGGTCCTGCACGTTCCTGCCTGCCACGAGTACCCGTCCGCCGGTCGGCGTGAGCTGTCCGGTCAGGAGCTTGAGGAAGGTCGTTTTTCCGGCGCGCTGCTGCCGTGGATCAGTTGATGCGAGCCCGGCCGGATCTCCAGCTCCACACGATCCAGGATTTGCTCCCTCGGACGATAGCCGAAGCTCACTTTCTCGGCCTGGATGAGGGGAGGGGTGGCTCTCTTCCGTGAAGTCGATGCCGGTACTGACCCCGCGCCGCGCCGTCGGGTATCGCCTTGCCGGCGGTAACCGATGGAGGTGAGCACCGAGGCGAGGTGATGATAGTGCTCGAAGAAGGAATTGAGCGCCCGCCCGGTGCTTTCCAGTTGTCCGTAGGTCAGCATGGTCAGGACGAACAGGGCGAGGAACGTGCCGTCTCCCGCCGTCCTCGCGCTGTGGCTGATCATCAGGAAGGCCCCCAGTACGCCCGCAAGGATCAGCCGCTGGGTGGCGTCAGCCCGGTCCACGGACGCCTGTGACGCGCGATAGGTGCTCTTCTCCAGTCTGAGAAAGCGGTCGAGCCGCCGCCGCTCATGGTCGAACGTGTTGTTGTGCTGTATGGCGGTGACATTGGCGATCGCGTCGGCGATCTGCGCGGACACGGCCGCGGTCGACTGCACGGCCTGCTGTACGCGCTCCGCATTCCGTTTGAACAGGAAAAGGGACAGCCAGAGATAGGCGAGCAGGACCACAAGGAAAATCGTACCGGAAAACGGGCTCATCCAGATGGCGAACAGCACGGCCGCGCCGGCCAGGAAAAGCAGCCGTGAAAAGATGGCGATGGATTCGTGAACAAGTGTCTGCGCCGCGTGCGACCCGGTCGAGAGGCTCGATTCGACCCATCCCTCGTTGTGATCGTGGAAGAATGTGAGCGGCTTGCGGATGATGGAGTCGAACAGGATCTCCTTGCTTGCTTTGCGCACATGCTGAAGTAGTGCGTTGTTGGCTGAAGCCGAGGCATAAAGGGCTACCGGGGTGGCCACGAGCGTCGCGACGAGCAACGTGACGATCTCCTGCCGGTTCGTGAGGGTACGGACGAAGGCCGAGACCAGCACCGGCTGGAGCAGGATGACCGAGATTGACTGCACCGACGTCAGCACGCTGAGGAAGGTCAGCCAGATCCCTTGGCGCGTGCGCGAAATCTCGGCGAGAAACGCAAGGGAGGCTTTCATGCCCCGTCTGTTCCCCAATCCGTCCCGGCTCGTGCCTTTTCGGACCGGCTGCAGGGATGGAGGCTAGGCGGAAATTCTGTGGTGGTTTTCTGGCCGATACATCTCATGAACATGATTACTTCTTTATAAAGCAAATAAAAAATTGTACGTATTGCAAGAAGAGTAGACGGTAAGATGTTGATAATATTCAATTATTGAACGGGAATATTAGTTGTCGTCACACTTGGCTGCCATTGTGTATGGCCGGCCTAGACTGGCGGTGAACGGGCAAAAAGCAAAACCCCTGCCGGGCGGCAAGGGCTACGGATGAAACCTGGAGTTGAGACGGACCGAAGCGTGCAGCAGCTATCGCGCTGCCGCTTCTGCCTTTTCCGGTGCGCCTTCGGGTTGGACAGACACGATTTTCAGCCGGTGCAGCTTGCCGCTGCGATCCGTCCAGTCGATGGACTGACCGACGGACAGGCCGATCAGCGCGGTGCCGACGGGCGTGGTCACGGAAATCTTGCCCTTCTGGATATCGGCCTCGACAGGGAAGACCAGCGTCACCGTCTGCGGCTCGCCGTCATCGGCCGTGTAGGTCAGCGTCGATCCCATGCGCACCACTTTTGCGGGCAGCGCGTTGTCATCCACGACATGAGCGCGCTCGAGTTCAGCGATCATGGTTTCGGCGAAGGTGGGATCCTTTGCCTCCATGGTCTCCGCGAGCCCGAGAAGGCGGTCGTGGTCGGTTCTGCAAAGCGTGATGCGAGGCTTGGGCCCGGGTTTCCTGTGCATTCGTCAAACTCACTTTTCCGGTTGATCCGGTGATGGAAGTTGATGCGCCTTCGGATAGACTTGCCGCCACGTTCAGGCGATTATCTGCGCCCCCGTGGTTCGGAGGCGCGGCCGAACCCCGGGGCTAGTGTCCGGCGATCGGACACACCCTGACAAAGCAACGATTCTGCGAAACGTGGGTCACCATGACCTCAAGGTGGTGCAGGAACCGGGTCTTGTCAAGAATAGCAAAAAAGTTGTTCTGAATAACATTGCCTCCAGGGGGGTGCGATTATTCAATAAGGTACGGTTGCAAGAAATGAATTTTGAGAACGAGAAACTTACTCCGCCGAAACTGCCGCTTTTCAAGGGAATGCGCTTTGGCCGGGATGCCGTGGTGCCTGCAATCGTGTTCGGCTGCCTCGCGCTGGGGATCTATTTCTTCTTGGTCATCGCCGGCAAGGTTGCGGACGGGGAGATCCGCAATTTTGACGTCTCGCTCCTGCTTTTCTTCAGGGATGCCTCGGACCCGTCCCGGCTGATCGGTCCGCCGTGGCTGCCGAAGAGGGTTGTCGAGCTGAGTGCCCTGGGAAGCACGTCAGTCGTCATCTTGGCGCTCGTGCTGGTGGTTGGTTTCCTGCTGACCCTGCGGCGGTATGGGCCCGCGCTGTTTATGTTCCTGTCCGTGGCGCTCGGCTGGCTCATTTCGTCCGCGCTCAAGCAGTTCTATGACCGCCCGCGCCCGAACATTGTGGAGCATCTGGACAGCGCATCCTCGGCCAGCTTCCCGAGCGGCCATGCGATGATGAGCACGGTGATCTATCTGACCATGGCCGTCGTGGTGGCGCATTTCTACCGGGAGACGCGGGTGCGGGTTTATGTCCTGTTCGTAGCCGTTCTCGTGCCGGCGCTTGTGGGGATCACGCGCATCATGCTGGGAGTCCATTGGCCGAGCGACGTGCTGGCCGGTTGGTCGTTGGGCGTGGCATGGGCCAGCTTCCTGTGGCTAGTGATGCGATTTCTTGGACACCGGCAGCAGTGAGACCGACAGCTCCGTGTGATGGCCCTGGCTGATCCCGCCGTCGTCGGATTTGCGCGGGAACCTCGCAATTCCTGTTGCGCGAACGTGCGTTCAAAGCTATGGATTGGACCATGATGACGACGATCGCAATCCTCGGCTGGTGGTGGTGGGCTCGCTGAACAGCGGCCACGCGATCGTTTGCGCATCGTTTCGGGAAATCGGATGGCCGCTGGTAGTGAACCAGGCGGCCATTTTTGTATGGCTTCCTGGGAGCAGCGCAGGAAGGGAGAGCATGATGACTGTTGAGACGTTGCCGGATGGCACGGAGCGCTTTGTGACCAAGGGGGGAGTTGTCATTCTCCGGTCCCGGCAGGGGGTGAACTACGCGACTGCGATCGACGAATGCGTGGATGCCCTGGACACCCGCCGCGGGGCGGTATTCTCCTCCAACTACGAATATCCGGGCCGCTACACCCGCTGGGACACCGCTATCGTCGATCCTCCCGTCGCCATCTCTGCCCGCGGACGCGCCATGAAGCTCGAGGCGCTGAACCGCCGCGGCGAGCAGATGCTGCGCCCGATTGCGGCCGCGGTTGCCGCCCTGCCGGTCGTGACCATCACCTCGCGCTCTCCCTCGCTGGTTGAGCTCACAGTGGCGGAGCCCGATCGCGTCCTGACCGAGGAAGAACGCTCCCGCGCCCCGTCCGTCTTCACCGTCCTGCGCGCCATCACGGACCAGTTCCGCACCGACAACGACAGCAATCTCGGCCTCTATGGCGCCTTCGGCTATGATCTCGCCTTCCAGTTCGATCCGGTGAAGCTGCACCTGGAGCGCCCCGCAAGCCAGCGCGACCTGCTGCTTTACATCCCCGACGAGATCCTGGTGGTCGACCACTACAACGCTTCCGCATGGCGCGACCGTTACGAGTTCTCGGGCGAGGACTTCACGACCGAAGGGCTTCCCCGCGAGATCAGGGAAGTACCGTATGTACCGTCCACGACCATTCCGCCGCATGGCGATCACCAGCCCGGCGAATACGCGAAGCTGGTCGAGAAGGCCAAGGAAAGCTTCCGTCGCGGCGACCTGTTCGAGGTCGTTCCCGGCCAGATGTTCTTCGAGCGCTGCGAGAACAAGCCTTCCGCCATCTCCCGCCGCTTGAAGGAGATCAATCCGTCTCCCTATTCCTTCTTCATCAATCTCGGCGAGAACGAGTACCTCATCGGCGCCTCGCCCGAGATGTTCGTGCGCGTGAGCGGTCGCCGCGTCGAGACCTGCCCGATCTCCGGCACCATCAAGCGCGGCCAGGACGCCATCGAGGACTCCGAGCAGATCCTCAAGCTCCTCAACTCCAAGAAGGACGAGGCTGAGCTGACCATGTGCTCGGATGTGGACCGCAACGACAAGAGCCGCGTCTGCGAACCGGGCTCTGTCCGCGTGATCGGTCGCCGCCAGATCGAGATGTATTCGCGCCTGATCCACACGGTGGATCACATCGAGGGTCGCCTGCGCGAGGGCATGGACGCGTTCGACGCTTTTCTGAGCCACGCCTGGGCCGTGACCGTCACCGGCGCGCCGAAGCTCTGGGCCATGCGCTTCATTGAGGAGCACGAGAAGAGCCCGCGCGCCTGGTATGGCGGCGCCATTGGCATGGTGCACTTCAATGGCGACATGAACACCGGTCTCACCCTGCGCACCATCCGCATCAAGGACGGCATCGCCGAGGTTCGCGCCGGCGCGACCCTTCTCATCGACTCCAATCCGGAAGAGGAGGAAGCCGAGACCGAACTCAAGGCATCCGCGATGCTTGCCGCGATCCGTGACGCCGGCAAGGTTGGCGCCGCGCCGGAGACCCGCGCCGTGAAGAAGGTGGGCGAAGGCGTGAAGATCCTTCTGGTGGACCACGAGGACTCTTTCGTCCACACGCTGGCGAACTACTTCCGCCAGACGGGCGCGACCGTGACCACCGTTCGCACGCCGGTGCCCGACGAGATCTTCGACCGGCTGCAGCCTGACCTCGTGGTGCTTTCGCCCGGACCTGGCACACCGCAGGACTTCGACTGCACGGCCACGATCCGTAAGGCGCGCAGCCGCAACCTGCCCATTTTCGGCGTCTGCCTTGGCCTTCAGGCCCTGGCGCTCGCCTTTGGCGGCGAGCTGCGCCAGCTGCATGAGCCGGTCCACGGCAAGCCGTCGCGCATCCGCGTGGACAACAGGAGCATCGTCTTCTCGGGCCTCCCGCAGGAGGTGACGGTCGGCCGCTATCACTCGATCTTCGCCGATCCCTCGACCCTGCCGCGCGAGTTCAACGTCACCGCGGAGACCGACGACGGCATCATCATGGCGATAGAGCACGTGAGCGAGCCGATTGCCGCGGTTCAGTTCCATCCCGAGTCGATCATGACCCTCGGCCACAACGCCGGCATGAAGATGATCGAGAATGTCGTCGCGCATCTTCCCCGCAAGGTGAAGGTCGCGGCAGCCTGATGGGTCTTGGGGAAAGGCGGTGCATCCGCCTTTCCCCAACATCGCCTTCACGCGACGGACACGATTGTCGAGCGCAAGCGCCGGTGTCAGTGCGGGAAGAGGTGGGCACGCTTGTTTGGGTTCAGTTACGACTGCTGCACTCTGCGCATGGGTGGTCGCTAATTTCGCTCTTGTGAATCGGGTCGGCAGGGATTAGGAAGCGCGCATTCTGAACCTATCAATTGATCCGGGCCCGGCCTTGCGGCTGGGTCTTTGTGCTTGGAAGAACGGAAGGACAGAGCCAGCATGTCAGCCAGGACGGTCCGTCGCCTGTCCTTCTGGACGATCATCGTCGGAACTGCGGTTCTTGCCCTCAAGCTCCTGGCCTGGAAGCTCACGGGCTCCGTGGCCCTGCTCTCCGACGCGCTGGAGTCGATCGTCAACGTCGTGGCGTCCCTGATGGTCTTCTATGCCATCCGCCTCGCGGCCAAGCCGGCGGATGACGACCATCCCTTCGGGCATTTCAAGGTCGAATACTTTTCGGCCGTGATCGAAGGCATCCTGATCCTGATCGCAGCTGCTCTGATCGCTCGTGAGGCCATCATGGCCTTCAACGAGCCGCGCATCCTTGATGCGCCGGTCGAGGGCATTGCCCTCAACCTGCTCGCGAGCGTCATCAATGGCGCCTGGGGAACCCTGCTCATGCGCATGGGGCGCAAGGCGCGTTCGCCCGCGCTGGCCGCCGACGGCCGCCATCTGTGGACAGACGTTCTGACCTCCGGCGGTGTCGTCCTCGGGCTGCTGCTTGCGCTGGCCACCGGCTGGCTGTGGCTCGACCCGCTGCTCGCCGTCATCATGGCCATCTCGATCATCTTCCACGGCGGGCGGCTGGTGATTTCTTCCGTCCAGGGACTGATGGACGCCGCCATGGAAGCGGAGGACCTGGCTCTGGTCGAGCGGATAATCCGCGAGGAAAGCGCCGGTGCCCTTGAGTTCCACGACCTCAGGACGCGTGAGGCCGGTCGCGCCCGCTTCATCGAATTCCATCTTGTCGTACCCTCCGACATGACCGTGGAGGAGTCGCACGCGATCTGCGACCGCATCGAGGATGCCCTGGAAGACCAGCTGCCGGGGGCGCGTGTAACCATTCACGTCGAGCCGGAATTCAAGGCGAAGCACGTCTGACAGGACCGCCGCCATCCACGGCGGTCGAGTTCACGGCGACTAATGGGAGCGGCCCGACGGCCGCCCCTCCCACGGCTCCGCGGGATTTCCGGCAAGCCTGTCGCCGGCCTATGGCATGTCCGGATATTTTTCCACCAGCTCGCGGATCTCGTCCGGATAGTCGTCGTCGCCCATGATTTGCCGGATCTCGATCGTCTCGTTGGGCCGGGCAGGGCACTTCCTGGCCCATTCGATGGCTTCCTGAAGCGAGCCCACCTCGATGATCCAGTAGCCGCCCACCACCTCCTTGGCCTCGGCAAAGGGGCCGTCGGTCACCACCGGCTTGCCGCTGGCGAACGACACCCGCGCCCCCATGGACGGCGGATGCAGGCCGTTGATGTCGCGCAGGATGCCCGCCTTCTGCAGCTCGTCGTTGTATTTCATCATTGCCTCTACGGCGTCCGCAGGCGGCATGGTCCCGGGTTCTGCCGTTTCGTACCCGGCGGGTATCATCAGCATCATGAACTTCATTCGCTCCTCCTGTTATCATTGGCTGTCCTTGCCGCAGGATACGCATCCGGCGGACGTTTCCTCCTCAGGACGATCCTGTTGCCTCGGACCCGACATGTCGAGGGCGGCCAAAAAATGCGGATGCCCTTTCCGTATTCGTTTCAGGTTGCTTCTTCTCCGAACTATCGTATAAGTTGTATTATACACTGAATTTGACGACAAATGCGTGTGTATGTATGAGCAACCGATCGGGGACTGGACGTTGCGGTATGGGCGTTGGCCGTTGCCGAACGCGCCATGAAGGTCGGACGCTGTCAGTTGGAAATGAGGCTCGAGGTGGCGCCAACGATCCACACGTTCGTGGCACGCTTCGCCTCGGCTGTATTCGCGGATTGCGTGATCGCCCCGTAGCCGGATGGGTGCTTGGCACCGCCGTGGGCTCGACCGACTTGGTTCTCGGGAGCGTGCCATTCTGTGCGGTGGTTCCTGCGCTTCTGCATTTCGGGGCTGAGAATGAGGTTGAGGCCGTCTCTGAGGGTCGGAAAGGAGCAGAATGATGCCTGACGGATGGGAATTTCTAGCCATTCAGTTCTGTTGTTGTGCAACCGGTCTTGCATTTTTCGGGCTGGTTCACCTGCACCATCGTTGCGAATGCCGTCGCGTCCCTATCAGTCTGAGGTCGCTTGCGAACCAGCGCGCCGGAGTCCTTGAGAAAATTCAGCACATCCGTGAAGCGAGAGCGGCAGCTCAGTGCGAAGCGTGCAGGTCCGCGAATGGGCGTCCACGGCATCACATCGGTGTGTGACTGCAATGTAACCGGCGTTTACGGCTCGGGGAATGATTGAACACAAGTCAGGCCACGTTCCTTCTTGGCCAATGCCTGCATTTTTCAGGCAGTCATGCCGGTGTCTTGTCGCTGTCCGGTGATGGCCCTGCCACCTTTACAATTGTTACCAACAACACGCGAACGACGAAAAAAACTTGCGTCCCTCGACTGGCTCCGCTATCAAGCTGACCATGACTTACCGGGAACGCACAGACGGGTTCTATCCTGACGCCGCAGCGATGGCTGCGGGCACGCTCCCGCTTTCTCCGCTTCTTCTTCTCGGCCTTATTGGCGATCGCCGGGTCCGTTGAAGGAGCGCCCGGCGGTCGATCGCCGGCGCGGCGCAGCTCCTTCGACGAGTCGAACCAGCAATCCAGACATATTCGGAAGGCGCGGGCATCTGCCCGCAAGGAGTAAGCGAATGGACGTGAAGAATCCGCACCCGCAGGTTGGCCGCAAGGGCATGCCGAACGCGAGCTGCAAGTATCAGCCCTATCCCCTGGTCAACCTGCCGGATCGCACCTGGCCGTCGAAGCGTATCGAGAAGGCGCCGATCTGGTGTTCGGTGGACCTGCGTGACGGCAATCAGGCGCTGATCGATCCCATGGGGCATGACCGCAAGGCGCGCATGTTCGCGCTGCTGCTCGACATGGGCTTCAAGGAAATCGAGATCGGCTTTCCGTCCGCCTCGCAGACGGATTTCGACTTCACCCGCTGGGTGATCGAGGAAGGCAATGTGCCGGATGACGTCAGCCTGCAGGTGCTGGTGCAGTGCCGTCCCGAGCTGATCACGCGCACCTTCGAGGCGCTGGAAGGCGCAAGGAACCCCATCGTGCACTTCTACAACTCGACGAGCGAGCTGCAGCGGCGCGTCGTGTTCGGCAAGGATGTGGCTGGCATCAAGGAGATCGCCACCGACGCGGCCAAGATGATCACCGATATGGCGGCCAGGGCGGGCGGCGGCTACCGCTTCGAGTATTCTCCGGAGAGCTTCACCGGCACCGAGCTGGAAGTGGCGCTGGAGATCTGCAACGCCGTCATCGAGATCGTCAATCCGACGCCGGACAACAAGATGATCATCAACCTGCCGGCGACCGTCGAGATGTCGACGCCCAACATCTACGCCGATCAGATCGAGTGGATGTGCCGAAACATCGACCGCCGCGATTCCGTGATCATCTCGCTGCATCCGCATAACGACCGCGGCACGGCCGTGGCCGCCACGGAACTGGCGCTGATGGCTGGCGCCGACCGCGTCGAGGGTACCCTGTTCGGCAACGGTGAGCGCACCGGCAACGTGGACATCGTCACCCTGGCGCTCAACATGTATACCCAAGGCATCGATCCGGAGCTGGATTGCAGCCAGATCAACCGGATCAAGGAAGTCTTCGAGTACTCGAACCAGCTGCGCATCCACGAGCGTCACCCCTACGTGGGCGAGCTGGTCTACACGGCCTTCTCCGGTTCGCATCAGGACGCGATCAACAAGGGCATGAAGGCGCTCTCCGCCTCCAACAAGGAGCTGTGGGAGGTGCCCTACCTGCCGATCGATCCGCAGGACGTGGGCCGCACCTACGAGGCGATCATCCGCATCAACTCGCAGTCTGGCAAGGGCGGCATCGCCTACGTGCTGCAGGCCGACTACGGGCTGAATCTGCCGCGCAACCTGCAGATCGAGTTCCGTGAGGACATCCAGGCCATCGCCGACGCCGAGGGCAAGGAGTTGCCGTCCGCCCGCATCTATGAGCGCTTCCTGGATCTCTACGTGCGCCAGCCGGATGCCCGCCTGAAGTTCGTGGAGCACCAGACGTTCCCTGATCCGGAGGTCAAGGGCCGCCGCATTGTCGAGGCCACGATTACCGACAATGGCAAGGAGGTGACGATTACCGGTCACGGAACGGGTCCGATCGACGGCTTCATCAACGGCCTGTCGAAGTATCTGGGCGTCCCGATGACGGTGGTCGACTATTCCGAGCATTCGCTTCAGAAGGGGGCCGATGCTGCCGCCATCTGCTACATGGAGGTGGAGCACCCGGGCGGCCGCCTGTTCGGCGTGGGCATTAACACCAACATCGTCGTTGCCTCGCTCGAGGCGGTGGTTTCCGCCGTCAACCGCGTCATCGGCTGACCGCTCACGGATGAATTTGGTCGACTCGGCTCCGACAGTGGGGCCGGGTAGGCTTGCGTCATCCCGTTGGACCTGCTTGGATCGCCCGATGAGGCAGGATTGCAGCATGTCCAGAGGGGACGACAATCGTCGGGCCGCCGGTGCCGAAACCGGACCGGCGGGCCTTTATGCGCGCGAAATCCCGGGCGAGGGCGATGAAGCCCTCGTTCTGCTGCACGGCTTCGGCGGCAGCCACCACATCTGGGATGAAGTGATCGCGCACCTCGATTCATCCCGTCCGATACTGGCCTACGACCTTCCCGGACACGGTAAGTCCCTCGACGCTTTCCGCGACGGTGCGGCCGCGTCCTTCGCCCGGATGATCCTGGCCGATCTCAATGCCCGCGGGATGGTATCCGTTCACCTAGTCGGGCATTCGCTGGGCGGAGCGGTATCGGTCCTTGTGGGGCTGTTTGAACCGCAGCGGGTTCGCTCCATGACGCTGTTGGCGCCCGGCGGATTCGGGCCTGAAATCAACGCGTCGCTGTTGCAGCAGCTTGCCCGCTCGGAAACGGAGGAAGATATCGCCAGCAGCCTTCGCGCCATGGCGGCGCCGTCCTTCGCGCCTTCGGAGACACTTGTCCGGCAGACATGGAAGGAACGTTCCGTACCGGGCCAGCGCGAAACGCTTGAACGGCTCTTTGCGCGGATCGTGCGCGATGGCCGCCAGGGGGCCTTCACCGCCGCGCAGCTCGCAACCCTCACGATCCCGGTTCAGCTCGTCTGGGGCGAGCTCGATCCTGTGTTGCCTGTGCAGCAGGCGGCAAACGCTCCGGCGGATTTCCAGGTGAAGCGTCTTCCTGGCCTCGGCCATATGCTGCCGCTGGAGGCCCCGCGTGAAATGGCACGCCTGATTTGCGGCATTTAGGGCTAAATTCCGGTTCCGCGGTCGCAAACGGCACACGCCTCACTGGTCTTGCCGTTATGTCGTGCTACCTCGTAACCAGGGTGACTGCATGGAGTTGGATCCCATGAATGAGGCGGGTGGAAGTCTGTTGCGGAATCTGAAGGGCGGTCGTCTCGCCGAGGCGATGCGCGAGGTCAGGGACATAGCTGCCGAACGAGAGGATGTCGTTTCCGACATTCGCGAGGCGAGCCGGAGCCGCCTGGAACTGCTGGCCGTGGAGCTGGAACCGGTGTTTGCCGAAGTCCCGGCGGACGATCCATCGTTCGATTTTGTTATCTCGAACGGCGAGCAGCCGAGGCTCTGGATCGACGCGGTCGCTCACGTGGCGCTCGGGCGCGACCGCCGTACCTACCGCTTCGTCCGTGACACGCGCATGGGACGGGTGGTGCTGGTGGAATCCGCCGACGTGAAGACGGTAGCCGAGCGGGTGACCTTGTATATTGCGGAACGCATGGTGCAGCGCCAGCGGATGATCGAAGGAGATGTCGAACCCGTTGTGAAGCGGAAGGATCCATCCGCGGACACGGACGGACCCTGGGAAAACGCATGGAAAAGCCTCCTGGCTTTGTTGCTGGGCGCAGTCATCGGTGCCAGTCTGGTTCTGCTTGTTCTGAAGGGCCAGGTCTTGGAGCGGATTCTGCAGGCGCTTTAGATGTGGATGCCTGAAAAGGGCTGATTGCCGTTTTCTGTCCAACCGGCGTTGTACCTTAAAGCACACCTGTGAATTCGTTTCGTGCTACTCTTTTTCACTGAAGGGCGTTCTGATTATCTGTGAAGTGAATGCGGACTTTAAAGTTAGTTTCTCTAATATTATCTGGGATTGTTTTCAGTGTCGCGGCGCTCTTGGCTTTGTCCGTCATCTATTTCGCGAACGGGTGAGAATGGCAGGCCCAGGCCGAAGAGGGATCTGACGTGGATCGCCTTCGCCATCTGTCTTCTCTCGGGCATGGTCTTTTTCCATGCGCCCATGTCCAGGAACTGGATTGGACCGGATGGGGCCGTGCATGAGCCTTACCTTTGTCTGGTGATTCCCGGGACCTTGCTGGCATTGACCGGATTGCTGGGCCTGATCGCTTGCGGGGCCGTTGCAGTACTTCGCAGAGTGCGGCGAGGTTGGAGGAACTGAGCGGTTTGAGGCTCAAGAAATTTGCGGCTGTTGGAGTTTGAACAGGAGCACGGATCATGTCGGATGCGGATGGGCCCGAGGCCACAAACAACTCCAGAAGCTGCATTGTGTTTGCGCTTTTCACGCTCGCCGGAGCGGTGCTCGCCCATCTGGCTGTTTCCCGAGCCGAATTTGACGGCAATGTCCTGCGGGCTCCCTACGAGAGCTATTTGATACCCCCGGCCGTGCTGTTGACGGTTACCGGTATGCTTGGCCTTGCGCATGGCCGCTTTTGTGCGCAAGACCTGTGAATGGTCGCAGCGGCAGGACCGGTTTCCCCGGCGCTGAATTGCTTTGATATCGCCCGCGCAGAGGGAAGCCCGGTGGGCGCAATGGGCCCGCGATTGTTGATACGGAATGCCGTCAGGCTGACCTGTTGGCTGTTAGTAGATGGCCGACACAGACTTATTCTTTTAATTTGATTTTGTATTTCTTGTCAATTTTCATATGAAAATTTCTGATATTTTGTTCTTTATAGTATTTTTAATGCTGTATATAGCATCGCTATATGGATAGGTTATTATTGTGAGAGTTCGAATAAGAAATACGGGCGATTGGATATCGTCCGTATTCTTTGCGGCGATGGGGCTGATCTTTCTGAGGATCCATGCAAACAATTCATGGGTCGATGCCTCGGGTGAACTGCAAGAGCCCTATTTCTTCCTCGTGATACCGGCACTCCTGCTGGTCTCGATAGGTCTCGTGGGACTTTCTGCGAATGGCATCGTTGCAGTTGTGCGCGCGGTGCATAGGCGTACGCCGCCTGGCGGCGGGGAGAACGAGCTCAACGGTCGAGGTGATCGGGGCCGTCAGAGCCGATGATCCACTGGCGTGATAGCTCGACGACGTCGCCGCCCGGCATGATGCTGCCGCGGCGGGTCAGCAGCACCCGCCAGTGGCCTGCTTCGCCGTCTATGTGGAACAGGTTGTAGTGCGCCGGCGGCTTGGCCGAACCATGTGCCTGACCGGCTGCCGCGACACCGACCACCGGCACGCGGGCCCCGCCCGGTCCCATGATGGTGTGAATGGTTGGAAGGTGCGTGTGCCCGTGCAACACCAGTTCGGCCCCATGCTCCCATACCATTTTCTGGAACCGCGTGATGCCGAACAGCCGCTTGTGCGGGTGCGTCGCGCCCTGAATGGGCGGATGATGGATCATCAGCACCCGAAACAGGCCCATCTCGCGTGTCCTGTCGAGAAGTTCCGCCGTGGCCCTTGCCTGCCGCTCGCGGAAATAGCCGGTGGCCATGAACGGAGCGGTCGCCCGAGCGGAGGAGAGGCCGATAAGCGCGATGGGCCCGCGGATGCGCAAATACGGAAAGCTGTCGGGCCGCACCGGTCCGCTGTCGCCGTCTCCCCGCATGTAGGGACCCCATGCCTCGCAGGCCTTGCGCAGCGAGCTGCGGACATAGGCGTCATGGTTGCCGGGCACCACGGAGATGTAATCCGGCGCCCCAAGGCTCTGGAGCCAAAGCCCGGCGACCTCGATCTCCCTGTCGAGGCCGAGGTTCACCAGGTCGCCGGACAGAGCGATATGGTCCGGCTTCATGGCGAGCATGTCGGAGCTCAGCGCGTCGATGATCCCGTTGTCGAGATTGATCTTTCGGTGCCTGTGCCAGTTGATGTAGCCGGTGATGCGTTTCGACAGCAGCTCCCGGAGACGAACCTCCGGCAGCGGTCCGAGATGGATGTCGGAAAGATGGGCGAGCTTGAACATCACCGCTGTCTACCCCAGCCGTGTCGGAATCGGAATCCATTTTTGCTTGACGGCCGGCGCTGTCCCGATCCTTTTGATGGGGCAGGTCTCAGGCGCAAACCGTAAGGCTGTCAATGTCGCGCAAACTTCTCTGGTCGCGGGCTCTTCATCGGCTGATGCACGTCTGGTTTCTTCTCTCCAGGCCGATGACGCTGGGAGTGAGGGCCGTCGTTTACGATGCGGACCGTGACGCGGTTCTCCTTGTGCGCCACACTTATGTCTCCGGCTTTCATCTGCCGGGCGGCGGGGTGGAGCCGGGCGAGACCATGGAGGACGCGCTTGAACGTGAGCTGAGGGAAGAGGGCAGGGTGGTACCGGAAGAGAGGCCGAAGCTGGTCTCCATCCATCTGAACCGGCAGGCAAGCCGCCGCGATCATGTGGCGGTCTACCTGGTTACGCGATTTCGTTCGCTGGGCCCGGTGACCGCCAACCGCGAGATTGCCGAGGCCGGGTTCTATCCCCTTGACGCGCTTCCCCCTGAAACCACCGCCGGGACTCGCCGCCGCCTGGCGGAGATCTTTGACCGTCAGGAACCTGCCGCAACGTGGTAGCTTGCGGCCCGCTCTGGATCGCTGAGGGCAGGGCGCTTCGGCTCTGCCCTGCTGTTTTCCTTCACCCGGCCACCGGGGGCTGGGCTGACCGGATCTGCCGCAGTGCCTCGCTGCTGCCGATGGCTGCGGCCATGGCGAGGTTGAGGCTGCGCGCGCCCTCCCGCATGGGGATGATGACCCGCTCGTCGGCCGCCTTGTGTACGTAATCCGGCACACCTGCCGATTCACGTCCGAACAGTAGGATGTCCCGTGGCTGGAACGCGAAGTCCGTGTAGACCGTCCCGCCGGAAGTGGTGAACAGGATGAGCCGCCGGCCCTCCTGCCTACGCCAATCCTCGAAATGTTCCCAGGAGCGGTGCCGCACCAATGTCGCGAGCTCCAAATAGTCCATGCCTGCTCGTTTGAGGTTTCGGTCGGAGAGGTCGAAGCCCGCCGGCTCGATGATGTCGACGGCAAGCCCGAAACACGCCGCAAGGCGCATGATCGCGCCAGTGTTGCCGGCGATGTCGGGCTGAAACAGCGCAATGTGAGGTGAGTCGTTTGTCATGGGTTGTCTGTAATCATGGCGTAACGGCGGGTTGCAAGCCCGCCTGGCTTGCCCAAATTTCGACAATTGTTTATAATTTATACTGTTTTTGCGGCTGGCGATGGTTTATCTGACCTTTCACCTGCCCGAAATATCAACTCGAACCGCTGGAGGCGGCCGTGGACAACCAAGTCATGGTCATCATGACCGTTGCGCGCCCCTGGATCAGGGCCGCAGCAGCCTGACGGCGGTTTCGCATCACATCCATACAGACTGAGCGAATCCGCCGAACCGGTTCTCCGGACACGAAGGATTCAACCATGCCGAAAAAACTTGAGACCGGGCGCTTTACGCCCGTGTGCGGGTCTGTCATGGACCGTGAACCACACGTTGCCCTGCCGGGCGTGTTCGCATCAGCAATTGGACGCAAGCCTTGGTTTGAACTTCCCGCAAAGGATGTCCGATCGGCGTGCGATGCAGTGTTGACCAATGCGGTCAAGGTCGGTCTGAAACGGCCTCTTCCGGTTCAGAGACCACATATCCCGGGCAGGGGTCACAAGTAATGCTTATCGGGGGCGTAAAGTGAAACCTTACCATGCCCCCGGTTGGAAAATATTGTCACCGGGACGGCGCGGCCGTCCCGGCATTAGTTCGAGAGAATTTCCATGCGTGCATGGCAAACGTTTCTTGATTCGATCTACAGCTATTATGAGAAGCGGCTGAATCCGTTCCCCGACGAGGAGCCGAGGGAGCCCCCACGCACGCTGCTGGCCTTCTGCATCCACTTCACGCGCGGCGCCTGGCCGTGGATTGCTCTGTCCACCGTCCTGATGGCGCTCATCGCGATCATCGAGGTGTGGATGTTCGCCTTCCTCGGCAACATCGTGGACTGGCTGGCCGAGCATGACCGCGCGAACTTCTTCTCGCAGGAGGGCTGGAAGCTGGCGGGGATGGCTGCGACCATCGTGATCCTGCTGCCGCTGGCGGTGTATGTGCAGTCGCTGATCTCCCAGCAGGTGCTGATGGGCAATTACCCCATGCGCATCCGCTGGATGGTCCACCGTTACCTGCTCAAGCAGTCGATGACCTTCTACCAGGATGAGTTCGCCGGCCGTGTCGCCACCAAGCTCATGCAGACGGCGCTGGCGGTCCGCGACTTTGTCATGAAGCTGGTGGAGGTGCTGAACTACGTTGTCGTCTACTTCTCCGGCATCCTGATCATCGTCGCAGCGCAGGATACGCTCCTGCTGATCCCGATGCTGGCCTGGCTCGCGGGCTACGTGGCGCTGCTCTGGTACTACATCCCGAGGCTGGGCAAGGTTGCCGAGCAGCAGGCAGATGCGCGTTCGGCCATGACCGGCCGCATTGTCGACAGCTACACCAACATCCAGACGGTCAAGCTGTTCTCCCATGCCGGCCGCGAGGCTGCCTACGCTCGGGAAAGCATGATGGACTTCCTGCGCACGGTCTACGCGCAGATGCGGATGGTCACAGGCTTCTATGGCCTGCTCTATCTCCTGAACGGCGTGATCCTCTTCGCGGTCGGCGGCCTCTCGCTCTATCTCTGGACCGTTGACGCGGTCTCCATCGGCGCCGTCGCGGTTGCCATCGGGCTGGTGCTGCGCATCTGGAACATGTCCCAGTGGATCATGTGGGAGATGAGCCAGATGTTCGAGCATGTCGGCACCGTGCAGGACGGCATCGCGACCATCTCGCTGCCGCGTCTGGTCGAGGACAAGCCTGGCGCGAAGGCGCTCACCGTCGCCCGTGGCGAGATCGTCTTCGAGAACGTGAGCTTCCACTATGGCCGCAAGGGCGGTGTGATCGAGAACCTGTCGCTGACCATCCGGCCGGGCGAGAAGATCGGCCTCGTGGGCCGCTCGGGCGCGGGCAAGTCCACCTTCGTGAACCTGCTCTTGCGCTTCTACGACGTGCAGTCCGGCCGCATCCTGATCGACGGACAGGACATCGCCGACGTCACGCAGGAAAGCCTGCGCGCGCAGATCAGCGTGGTCACCCAGGACACGTCTCTCCTGCATCGCTCGGTCTGGGAGAACATCGCCTATGGCCGTCCCGACGCCACTGACGAAATGGTGATCGAGGCCGCCCGCAAGGCGAAGGCACTGGAATTCATCGAGAACCTTGCCGACATTAAGGGTCGCACCGGTTTTGCGGCCCATGTGGGCGAGCGCGGCGTGAAGCTGTCCGGCGGGCAGCGTCAGCGCATCGCGATCGCGCGCGTCATGCTCAAGGATGCGCCCATCCTGATCCTGGACGAGGCGACGTCCGCCCTGGACTCGGAGGTGGAGGTTGCTATCCAGGAGAACCTTTATGAGTTAATGGAAGGCAAGACCGTCATCGCCATCGCGCATCGCCTGTCCACTATTGCCGCGATGGACCGTCTGATCGTCCTCGACAAGGGCAGGGTGGTGGAGCAGGGCACCCACGAGGAACTCCTGGCCCGCGGCGGTCTTTATGCCCGCCTGTGGCAGCATCAGTCCGGCGGGTTCCTGGACGTGAACGTATCGGAGGCAGCCGAGTGACAGGTAAGGATGAACGGACTGGTTTCTGGGACCGGTTCTGGAGCAGGGCGGAAAACGCCATCGATGCCTTTGGCGATACCGACCGCCCTGTTCTGCCCAGGGAAGCGGCCCGTTTCATCCTGTTCTTCGCTTTGCAGGCGAAGGGCGCCTTCCTCCTCCTCCTGATCCTCGGCGGCCTGTCTGGTGCGGTCGATGCCGGCCTCTACTGGGGCATGGGCCATTTGATCGACCTGATGGACACGTCGACGCCGGAGACGCTGATCGCCGATCACTGGCATGAATTGCTGGCGCTCGCCCTCCTGGTGCTGGTCGTCCGTTCCCTCGTGATGGTGGCCAACACGGTCATCGAGGAGCAGATCATCACCCCCGCCTTTTACCAGCGCGTCCGCTGGCAGGCCTTCCGCCGCGTGATGGACCAGCCCTACGAGTTTTACCAGAACGACTTTGCCGGCCGCATCGCCACCAAGATCATGCAGGGTGGCGAGGCCACCGGCGACTTCATCATTTCCATCCTGCAGACGCTCTGGAGTTTCCTGACCTTCCTGATACTGGCGGGAACGATCCTGACGGCCCTCGATCCCATCCTGGGACTGGTCCTCGCCGTCTGGTTCGGGGCCTATCTGCTGATTGCCCGCTATCTGCTGCCGCCGCTGCGCGAGGCTGGTCGCCGCCGCGCCGACGAACGTTCGATCCTGAACGGTCGCATGGTTGACGCATTCACCAACATCATGGCCGTCAAGCTCTATGACAGCGGCCGCCGCGAACACGGCTACGTGCGCGATGGCATGGCGCGCCTTCTGCGAGCGAGCCAGATTGCCGGCCGGGCGATCACCCGCGTCCGCGCCGCGGTGTTCATCGTCAACGGCATCATGATGACCACGGTGGGCGCGATCTCCGTCATGAGCTGGATGGAAGGCAACACCACCAGCGGCGCTATCGCAGCCGCTTTGGGCTTGGTCCTGCGCCTCAACCAGATGTCCGGCTACATGATGTTCAACATCAACGGTCTCATCCGCTCCTATGCGACGGTTCAGGATGCGACGGGCGTCATTTCCCAGCGGCCGGCCATCCAGGACAAGCCGGGCGCTCTGGTCCTCGATCATGCGAAGGGCCACATTCGCTTCGAGAACGTCACCTTCAACTACGGTAAGGACGGCGGCATCATCGAGAACCTGAATCTCGAGATCCGCCCCGGCGAGCGCGTGGCGCTGGTGGGCCCCTCGGGCGCAGGCAAGACCACCGTCGTCAATCTGATGCTCCGCCTCTTCGATGTCGAGGGCGGGCGGGTGACGCTCGACGGTCACGACATCCGCGATCTGACCCAAGCCTCGTTGCGCGCCCAGTTCGGCGTCGTGAGTCAGGAGCCGATCCTGATGCACCGGTCGATCCGTGACAACATCGCCTACGGGAGACCGGGAGCCACGGAAGAGGAAATTATCGCTGCCGCCAAAAGGGCTTCCGCGCACGACTTCATCCTGCAGGTGCGCGATCCCAAGGGCCGCATGGGCTACGACGCCCATGTGGGCGAGCGCGGCGTGAAGCTCTCCGGCGGCCAGCGCCAGCGCATCGCCATTGCCCGCATGATGCTGAAGGACGCGCCAATTCTCATCCTGGACGAGGCGACCTCGGCCCTCGATTCCGAGATCGAGGCGGTGATCCAGGAGAACCTGGGCAAGCTTATGGAGGGCAAGACGGTGATCGCCATCGCCCACCGGCTCTCCACCATCGCGGCGCTAGACCGCGTGATCGTGCTCGACAGAGGGCGCATCGTGGAGGAGGGCCGCCACGAGGATCTTCTGCGCAGGGGCGGTCTCTACGCAAGCCTCTGGAAGCGCCAGTCGGGCGGTTTCCTGAGCGACCGCATCGCCGCCGAATAGGCGGCTATCCCCAGGGCTGTTTTCGCACAAATTCCGCGAAAATCCACGTTTCCCGGCCTTGTGTGGAACCGGAGGGAAACCCGAAGGCTTGCACGGGCGTTGATGAGGTCCCACATTTGCCCAAAGGGGACCGATAATCGAACCTGATCCGAGGATCGATCGGCTGCACATTCAAACGAAGGAGGATCGGATGAAGGAGTTCCATTGCGGTTCACTGGTGCCGGGTTGCAATTGGCACACACGGCATGAAGAGGAAGCCGAGGTCATCCGCCGTGCGGTGGATCACATGCGCGAGACCCACGGCGAGACCATCATCCGCGAAAGCATGGTCGAGGCCATCCGTTCCCGCATCCAGTCGAGCAACGCGGCCTGACAACTTTTTGCCCTGTTGCCCTTCGCATCCTGACCTCTTCGAAGGATGAGCTTCGTCGAAGAATGGTCTGTCGAAGGGCGATGGCGTTAACTCGTCGAATGAAGGCTGCTACGGGTACCTGACCCTTTCATGAACCGACAGGCTCCCCGTGAGGGAGCCTGTCATCTTGCCGCTGCCGCCATTTCCAGCAGCTTTTCCCTCGGGAGTGAGAAGCCGGACTCCACCCATTTCCGCTCGAGGTCGGCGAGCGTCTGGCCGATGGTCACGCCAGGCTCGAAGCCGAGCGCCAACAGATCTTTTCCCGATACGGGAAATTGCGGCTTCCGCCAGCTATTGGCGATGGAAAGCAGCCGTTGGAAGCCTGCAAATTTCTCCAGCGCCTTTCCCTCATCCGCAGCCCGCGAGCGGCATGCAACGATGGCGAGCTTCAGCCGCCAGATGATCCCCTCGGCGCCCTCACGGTAGAGCAGCTTGCGGAATTCGCCTTCGCCCATGTCATGCGGCGGCTCGGGCGCAGTGGCCCACATCTCCAGTCGCGCGGCTTCCTGGTTGGATAGCCTGAGCCGCTTTGCGAGCTCCCGCACGCGCTCCACGTCCGGCGGGATCATGGCGGCAAGCCGCAGCATGGCGTCCGGCGTCCAGCCGAGGGCGCGTTCCGTGTCGATCAGCCCGTGGATCGTGTCGATGCCCCATTTCTCCGTCTCGGGGAGGATGACGGTCAGTACTCCCGTCTGCCGCATCCACAGCAGCGCGCGAGAGGAATCGGGCGCCGACAGCAGCTTCTTGAGTTCCGCCCATACACGCTCGGCGGAGAGTTTCTTCATCCCGTCCCTGAGCTTCGCGCAGGCCTTGAGCCCTTGCGGATCGGGCCGTCCGCGTCCGTACCAGGCGTAGAAGCGGAAGAAGCGCAGTATCCTCAGGTAGTCCTCGGCGATCCGCTTTTCCGCATCGCCGATGAAGCGCAGGGTTCCCGTCTCGATGTCCTGCAGGCCACCGACCAGGTCGACGATTTCGCCGTCCGCCCGGGCATAGATCGCGTTGATCGTGAAGTCGCGCCGCGCGGCGTCCGCAGCCCAATCCCGTCCGAACTGAACCTTCGCGCGGCGCCCGTCCGTCTCCACGTCGGCGCGCAGCGTCGTGACCTCATAAGCCTTGCCCGCGTCGATGACCGTAACCGTCCCGTGCTCGTATCCCGTCGGCACGACCCTGAATCCGGCTGCCTTCGCGCGCCGGATGGTTTCGTCGGGGACGGTGGTGGTGGCCACGTCCACGTCGGCGACGGGTTCGCCCAGCAGCGCGTTGCGCACGGCACCGCCGGCGATCCGGGCCTCTTCGCCCCCTTCGGAGAGGGCGGCCAGCAGCTTCTGCAGGCTTGGATCTTCAAGCCATGCAGCTTCGATGCGTGTCATGGATGGTAGAGCCTTTCATAAAGCACCCGGATAATGCCGGCGGTGACCCCCCAGATATTGTACTGCAGATAGGGCATGCGGAAGAAGAAGCGTTCCTTCTGCTGCCAGATACGGCTGCCGCGGACATGGTTCTTCTCGTCCATCAGGAAGGACAGTGGCACCTCGAAAGCATCCTCCACCTCGTCCTGGTTTATGGTGAGCAGGAAGTCCGGCCGCACCACGGACAGAACGGGCAGGATGCGGAAACCCGAACCGGTGTGGTAGTAGGGCAGGCGCCCGACGATCTCCACGAAAGAGGCGTCGAGGCCGATTTCCTCTTCCGCTTCCCGCAGGGCGGCCGCCTCCGGCGACGGATCTCCGGGATCGATCCGCCCGCCCGGGAAGGCCACTTCGCCCGCATGGGCGCGCAGGCTGCTGGACCTCTGGGTGAGCAGCACCGTCGCCTCGTCCCCCCGGTCCACGACCGGGATGAGCACCGCCGCGTCACGCAGTTTCTGGTTCAGGAACAGCTCGCGCAGGGAAGGGTTCAGCCGGTGGTCGCCGTATTCCTTCGTTTCCTCGTCCGACCGGTGCAGGCGGGCGCGCTCGCGGAAGTCGCTGGCCGTAAACGGTCTGATCCCTGTCATGCCTGGACACGCACTCATTGGGAAAGCATCTCCAGCCTGTCCTGCTCCATGATCGGAAAGACGGCTCCACCCGATCGCACCGCGATCACCTTACGGCCGTTTATAGTCGTTTCCTCGCCGAGCTCCAGCAGGTCGTAGGTCACCGAACGGGTAACCAGAGCCTCGAGCCGCCCGCGCACGGCAAGATAGGGCTTGATACCGCCCGTTGCTTCATCCTCCATGAAGCGCAGCGGATGTTCGGGCCCCGCCTCCACAACGTCGCCAACGTTGGTGCGGAAGGTGAGCACCTGGCTCTCGCCGCTGCCGGTGACCGCCATCTCCACCGCCAGAAAATGCGCGTCCGCTACCCGGATGCCCACCTTTTCCACGGGCGTGACGAGATAGGTCCTGCCATCCTCATCCTTGCGCAGCACGGAGGAAAACAGCTGCACCAGCGGCATGCGGTTGATGGGCGTGCCCATGTACCACCAGCTGCCGTCGCTGCGGATTTCCATGTCGATGTCGCCGCAGAAGGGCGGGTTCCATTTCTCGACCGGCGGGGCTCCCTTGCCGGCGCGGGCCGCGCGCTCGATCAGGGCTGAAAGCGCTCCTGCTTCCCCTGCTTCGGCAAGTCCCATTGCATCCTCCTTCATTCGCGGTTGCCCTGCGATCCTGTCCCGGCCACGAAATAGTCACTGTTGTCGGGATTGTCAGCAGAGGCTGAACGTTTCACCATTCCTTTTGGAATATCTCCATCCTGTGCTTTAATGGCGAGAGGGCAACGGAAAGTTGCCGCACCAGCAAGGGTAGACCGCATGAGCATCATCTCCAGGGATCAAAATTCCGGGATCGAGACGGCAGACGAAAGGGAGATGGTCGCTCTGGCCGAGGCTGCTCTTGCCGACATCGCCCGTGTGCGGGAATCGGTCGGCCGGGTGATTTTCGGTCAGGAAGCGGTGATCGAACGCTCGCTCGTCGCCATTCTGGCGGGCGGCCATGCCCTGCTGGTCGGCGTTCCGGGTCTTGCCAAGACGAAACTTGTGGACACGCTCGGCATCACCCTCGGCCTTCTGACGCGCCGCGTCCAGTTCACGCCCGACCTGATGCCGTCGGATATTCTGGGCTCCGAGGTGATGGAGCAGGATGAGAACGGCCGCCGGTCGTTCCGTTTCATTCCGGGGCCGATTTTCGCCCAGCTTCTGATGGCCGACGAGATCAACCGCGCGAGCCCGCGTACCCAGTCGGCGCTGCTGCAGGCCATGCAGGAGTATCACGTCACCGTCGCCGGCCAGCGCTACGACCTGCCGGCGCCTTTCCACGTTCTAGCCACCCAGAACCCGTTGGAACAGGAGGGCACTTATCCGCTCCCCGAGGCGCAGCTTGACCGCTTCCTGATGCAGGTGGACGTTCTCTATCCGGAACGCGAAGCCGAGCGCCGCATTCTCCTTGAAACCACGGGCGTTGGCGAGGCGAGGGCGAAACAGGTCATGACGCCGGAGCGCCTGCGCGAGATCCAGCATCTGATCCGCCGCATGCCGGTACCCGAAAGCGTGGTGGAGGCGATCCTCGACCTGGTCCGCTCCGCCCGTCCCGGCAATGGCCTCGCGGACATCGACCGCAACGTAAGCTGGGGTCCGGGCCCGCGCGCAAGCCAGGCGCTCACCCTGTGTGCCCGCGCCCGCGCGCTCTATGACGGCCGCCTCGCGCCCTCCATCGACGATGTGCGCGCGCTGGCTGAACCCGTCCTTCAGCACCGCATGGCGTTGACCTTTGCGGCGCGTGCGGAGGGCATCCGGGTCCGCGACGTGATCGCGGGTCTCGTCGAGCGGCTTGGCTGACGTCAAAAAAACACAGCCGCGTGGCATACGCTTGTAGAAGTTAAGGTAAAGCCGGGGGCAGACCTCCCAAGGGAGGGGGGAGTGCCCGAGGCTCCTGAACCAAGTCAGGACCGATGCGAATAGGTGAGGTCACAACTCCGGTCGCTCTGCAGGACGCGCTTGTGCGCGGCCGCACCGGCGCGTCGCTGCTTCCTGACCTGCTTGTCGAGGCACGCCGGGTTGCCAGCAACATCACCGCCGGCTGGCACGGCCGCAGGCGTCGCGGCATTGGCGAAAATTTCTGGCAGTTCCGCCCCTATGTCGAAGGTGAGGCCGTCTCCCGCATCGACTGGCGCCGCTCGGCCCGTGATGACCATGTCTACATCCGCGACCGCGAATGGGAAGCCGCCCACACCGTCTGGCTCTGGGCGGACCGTTCGCCCTCCATGCTGTACCGCTCGCGCCAGGCGGAGGTATCGAAGGAGGAACGCGCGCTGGTCCTCGTTCTTGCGCTGGCGGAGCTGCTCGCGCGCAGCGGCGAACGTATTGCCTGGCCGGGTCTGATGGGTCCTGTAAGCGGGCGGGACGCGGCCGAGCGCCTGACCGGGCACCTCATCCACGCGGATGCCGGCGCCCCGCGGCCGGACATGTCGGCCATCCGGCAATTCAACGATGCTGTCATCGTCAGCGACTTCCTCGACGCAGGGGAAACCATGCGCTGGCTCACGCCGCTCACCCGCGCGGGCGCTCGCGCCCATCTGATCGAGGTTGCCGACCCCGCCGAGGAAAGCTTTCCCTATACCGGGCGCACCGAGTTCCGCGATCCCGAAACGGGCGAGAAGCTCACCGCGGGCCGCGCCGAGGTGATGGCCGAGGACTATCGCCGCCTCTATCTCGCCCGCCGCGAGGAGTTGATGGCGTGGTGCCGCAAGCTCGGCTGGAGCTACACGGTCAACCACACGGACCGCCCGGCCTCCGAGGCGCTGGTCCGTGTCCAGATGGCCATGGCCGAAGGAATGGATAGCCCGCCATGAGCTTCCTGCCGCTCTCCTTCGCTTCGCCGATGATCCTCTGGGGGCTGCTCGCGCTTCCGGTGATCTGGTGGCTGCTGCGCATGACGCCGCCGCGTCCGCAGGAGGAAGTCTTTCCGCCGCTGCGCATCCTCGCCCGCGTGCTGCGCCCGGAGGAAACACCCAACAAGAGTCCCTGGTGGCTGACGCTGCTGCGCCTGCTTCTGGCCGCACTCGTCATCCTCGCGCTTGCCGACCCGGTGCTGAACCCGCGCGAGCGCACCTCCGTGCAGGGCAGGGCGCTTGCCATCGTGCTCGACAACAGCTGGTCCTCAGCGCCCGACTGGGACCGCCGTGTGGCGACCGCCGCACGCCTGATCGAGGACGCCCGCGCCGGCGACACGCCCGTCATTCTGGCGCTCACTGCAGAGCGTCCGGGGCAGGAGATCGGCCCCTTCGATGCCGCTACCGCGCTCGACCGCTTGAACGCTGCCGAACCGCAGCCCCTTCCGCCGGACCGGCCGGCAGTTTTCGGCCGTGTGGCTGGCGCGCTGGACGAAACGCCGGGCGCCACGCTCGCGCTTCTCACCGACGGCCTTGCCGCCGCGGGCGATGAGCAGGCTTTCGACGAGCTTCTGTGGGCGGATCTGGCCGAAGTCCTTTGGTTCGATCCCGGCACGCCCGATCTCTTCACCATCGTTGACAGCTCCAACGAGCCGGAGCGCTTTGTTCTGCGAGCTCTTCGGCCGGCGGGGCAGGACATGCCCGTCCGTGCCACGGCCGTCGCCCTCGACATGCAGGGTCGCCGCCTGGCCGAAACGCCCGCGTCCTTTGGCCCGGGTGACGTTTCCGTGCTTGCGGAAATGCGCATGCCATTCGAGCTGCGCAACGACTTCGCCTCCATTGTCATCGAAGGCCAGAACCATGCCGGCGCCGTCCACCTTCTGGACGAGAATGCGCGGCGCCGCCGCATCGGCCTGCTCTCGCAGGCGGAGGCCGACCAGGCACAGCCGCTGCTGTCGCCGCTCTACTACATCCGCCGCGCGTTGGCGCCTTTCGCGGACCTGCTCGAGCCCTCGAACCCCGATCTCACGAAGGCCCTTCCGGAGCTTCTGGAACAGCAGCCGGCCATGATCGTCATGGCCGACGTGGGCACGCTCGTTCCCTCCGTGCATGAGCAGCTCGAGGAATGGGTGAGGAAGGGCGGCACGCTGGTCCGCTTTGCCGGTCCCCGCCTTGCCGCCGCGGAGGGTGACGACGTCCTGCTGCCGGTCCGCCTCCGCACCGGCGAGCGTTCCCTGGGCGGCGCGCTTTCCTGGTCCGAGCCGCAGCCGGTGACGGAGTTTCCGCCGAACGGTCCGTTCTCGGACCTGACGCCGCCGCGTGAGGTGACAGTCACCCGTCAGGTTCTGGCTGAGCCTTCGGTTGACATCGCCGACCGCACTTGGGCCAGCCTCGCCGATGGCACGCCGCTCGTCACTGGTGCCGAGCTGGGCGAGGGCAGGGTGGTTCTGTTCCATGTGACGCCCGAGGCCACCTGGTCCAACCTTCCGATCTCTGGTTCCTTCGTGGAAATGCTGCGCCGCCTCGTGCAGATTTCCCGCAATCAGGGCGCTGCCGCCGCGAGCCGTAACAACGGCGGAAGCCTTCCGCCCTATCGCATGATTTCCGCCACCGGCGCGCTGGTCCCGCCCGGACAGGATGCCGAACCGCTGGCGCCGGGCCGCGACGTGCCCGTAACCCGCGCCAATCCCCCCGGTCTCTATGGCTCCGAGGAAGGCTTCGTGGCTCACAACCTACTGAAGCCGGATGCGGCGCTGGAACCAATCCGGGTGCCGGAGGCGCCCGTACCGGTTACCCGCGCGGCCTATGCCTTCGACACCGCTAGGCCGCTCAAGGGCATGCTGATGGCAGCCGCGCTCGGGCTTCTCGCCCTCGACACGCTTGCCATGCTCTGGCTCGGTGGCGCGGGAAGGCGCTTCCGCCTGAGCAGGGCACGCGGCACCGGCGCCGCGGCGGCCCTCGTGGCTGCCGTTCTGGCCGCATCGCTGGTCGCTCCGTCCGACGGCCTTGCCCAGAGCGCGCAGCCTCCGCAGGAAGTCTCCGACGCCGAGGCGATCGACGCGATCTCCAAGACCCGTATTGCCTATGTGGTGACAGGCGTTTCCAGCACGGACGCCATCACGCGCGCAGGAATTGAGGGTCTGAACCGCTTCCTCGCCGACAAGACCGCCTTCGTGCCGGGCGATCCTGCTCCGGTCGACATCGCGACCGACGAGCTTTCCTTCTACCCGCTCATCTACTGGCCGATCGATGTCAACGCACCCATCCCGTCCGAGGAGGCAATCACCCGCATCGATGCCTACATGCAGCAGGGCGGCACCGTGCTCTTCGACACGCGCGACGAATTTTCGGCCGGCTTCGGCAGCGGCGATGCTGTGACGCCGGAAACGCGCCGCTTGCGCGAGATCCTTTCCGGCCTCAATGTCCCGGCTCTCGAGCCCGTGCCCGAAGACCACGTGCTGACCAAGGCCTTCTACATCCTCAACGAATTTCCGGGCCGCTACCGTGGCGGCGAGCTATGGGTGGAGGCATCCGTCAACGCGCAGAGCCGCGTCGACCGTCCCGTGCGCACCGGCGATGGTGTCACACCCATCATGATCACTTCCAACGATCTCGCGGGCGCCTGGGCCATTGACGACAACGGCCAGCCGCTGCTGCCGACGGTTCCGTCCGATCCGATGCAGCGCGTCTACGCCTTCCGCGCCGGCGTCAACATCATGATGTATATGTTGACCGGCAACTACAAGTCGGACCAGGTCCACGTGCCGGCACTCCTCGAACGGCTGGGGCAGTAAGATGAATTGGTCCGTCAGCTTCGAGCCGTTCTTTTCGCTGACCACGCTGGCGCTGATCCTGGTGCCGATCGCGCTGCTGGTTCTGGTCGGCCTCGTGCTGCGCCAGCGCGGCTCGTTTCTGCGCCTTGCCGCCTCCATCGCCATTGCGCTTGCGCTGCTCAATCCCGTTCTGCTGGAAGAGCAGCGTGATCCTTTGAAGAGCGTTGTCGCCCTCGTGGTCGACCGCAGCCAGAGCCAGAACATCGGCGACCGCACGGAAGTGACGGATGAGGCTGCCGCAGCCCTTCGCGCCCGTCTCGAGCGCTTCGACCAGTTCGAGGTTCGTGTCGTGGAGGCCGGCCGCGCCGAGGCCGCCGAGGAGCGTGCCGAAACCCGTCTCTTCGAGGTGCTGGAAGGGGCGCTGCAGGACGTTCCGCCGTCACGCATCGGCGGCGCCATCATGATCACCGACGGCCAGGTTCACGACGTGCCGGAGAATGCGTCCCGCTTTTCCGCGCCGATCCACGCGCTCATCACCGGCCACCCGGACGAGAAGGACCGCCGCATCCGTTTCGAGCGCGCGCCGCGCTTCGCCATTGTTGGCCAGCCGATGGACATGGTCTACCGCGTGCTCTCCGCCACCGGCGAGAAGGGATTTGTGGAGGTCGAGGTCTTCGTCAACGGCGAGCTGCAGGCCATCGAGCAGGCCGAGATTGGCGCCGAAATGCCGCTCACCGTCACCGTGCCCATCGCCGGCCGCAACGTCGTGGAGCTGCGCATTCCGGTCGAGGAGGGGGAGCTTACCGAAACCAACAACCGCACCGTTGCGCTGGTGGATGGCATCCGCGAGAACCTGCGCGTGCTGCTGGTTTCCGGCGAGCCGCATTCCGGTGAGCGCACCTGGCGCAATCTCCTCAAGTCCGACGCCTCCGTCGACCTCGTCCACTTCACCATTCTCCGTCCGCCGGAGAAGCAGGACGGCACGGCGATCCACGAACTGTCGCTGATCGCCTTCCCGACCCGCGAGCTGTTCGTCGAGAAGGTCGACGACTTCGACCTCATCATCTTCGACCGTTACCAGCACCGGGACGTGCTGCCGCTGCTCTATTACGACTACATCGCCGAATACGTGCAGAACGGCGGCGCGCTGCTGATCGCGGCGGGGCCTGAGCTCGCGGGCGATCAGTCCATCGCCCGCACGCCGCTCATCTCCGCGCTTCCGGCCATGCCGAACGGCGAGGTGCTGGAAACAGGCTTCCGCCCGATGCTGAGTGAGGTGGGCAAACGCCATCCCGTCACCCGCGGCCTCGACGGTTCCGAGCAGGATCCGCCCAATTGGAGCCGTTGGTTCCGTCTCATCGGTGTCGATGAAACCGAAGGCCACGTCGTCATGGAGGGCCCCGACAACCGTCCGCTGCTCGTGCTCTCCCGCATCGGCGAGGGCAGGGTGGGCATGTTCCTGTCGGATCAGGGCTGGCTCTGGGCGCGCGGCTTCGAGGGCGGCGGCCCCTATGTCTCGCTCTACCGGCGCATCGCTCACTGGCTGATGAAGGAGCCCGAACTCGAGGAGGAACGCCTGACGGCGACCGGACGCGGCATGACGCTGGAGATCACCCGCCAGACCATGGCCGACGATCCCGGTCCCGTGACGGTGACGACACCCTCAGGCGCCACCCGTGAACTGCAGCTTGCCCAGACCGCTCCGGGCCTGTTCGATGCCGTGATGGAGACCGACGAGATTGGCCTCTTCCAGGTGCAGAGCGGCGATCTTTCGGCACTCGCCCATGTCGGCCCCGTCAACGCGCCGGAATTTGCCGCCACTGTCTCGACCGAGGAGATCCTGCGCCCGATCGCCGAAGAGACCCGTGGCAGCGTTCGTCGCATCGAGCGCGGTGTTACCGGCATCAGTTTGCCGAATATCGTGCCGGTTCGCGCCAATGCCTCCGTCGCCTCTGGCCGGGACTGGATCGGCCTGCGCATGACCAACGACAGCGTCCTGAGGTCGGTCCAGCGCGTCCCGCTCTTCACCGGCTTCCTGGGCCTCGGCGTCCTGCTGCTAGCCTTCGGCGCCATGTGGTACCGCGAGGGGCGGTAGCGGATTCGGGGTTCTCGGCATCTCCGGCGAAGGTCAATGGCGTTGGCATGTAACCCCCGAAAGCGCTGGACGTATGCCGCGGAAAGCGGCCAACCGAATGCGCCAGCCTGCGTTGGGTACGCCAGGCTACCGGAAGGAGGAACCGATGCGGCAGCAGATCTCCGTCATCACCCTTGGCATCCGGGATCTCGAACGCTCCCGCCGCTTCTATGAGCACGGCTTCGGCTGGACGCCGGTTTTCGCCAACGAGGAGATCATCTTCTACCAGATGAATGGCTTCGTGCTCGGCACGTTCCTGCTGTCCTCGCTGGAAGCGGACATGAACGGGACGGGCCTGCGCACCCCGGGCGCCTTTTCGCTCGCCCACATTGTCCGCACGAAAGAGGAGGTTTCGCCGCTCATGGATCGGCTGCTGGAGGCGGGAGGCCGGCTTCTGCGCGCGGCGGATGCGCCGCCCCACGGCGGCTTTCGGGGCTATGTAGCGGATCCCGACGAACACGCCTGGGAAATCGCCTGGAATCCGGCCTGGACCATCGCGGAGGATGGACGCGTGACCTTTGGGGTTTGACCATCCGCGCGGCGATGCCCGGCCGCGCCCAGGCTGCGTGCTGGACCGGACAGGGAACGCCGGGCCCGTCGGCAGTCCGGTATCGAAGCTACGCTTCGGCGGGGCCGCAGAAGCTTGCGGATAGCACATTCACGCGACCGTCCGGCGCGATCGCAAGGGTGAACTCGGTGACCTTGCTCAGCATCATGGGAGATGTCTTGAGGACATCGCCGTCCGGCAGGCTGATGTCGCCCTTCACATTCTTTCCGTGAAGGATGATGTCGTCGCCGGATCGCGTGATGTCGAGGCGCAGTTCGATCTCGGGGCCGACCATCATGTTTGCTGCTTCCGTTGCATCGAACTTGCCGCCATTGTGCTTCATGGCGGAAGCGGCGACGTCGGCGAACACGCCCTGCGAGGCAAGGACTTCCACAGCGGTGTGCTGCCGTTCCGTCACCGTGCCTCCGGAAAGAAGCACTCCCCGGAAGATCTGCAGCATGAGCTGCGGATCGTTGGGCTTTCCGCCCTCCGGCGCGGCGAAATCGAGCCGGTCGCCGTCGATCGAATAGGTCGTCCGGGGAAGATCCCGCATGAGCTGCGCTTCATGCTGACGGAAAAAGGCGCTGTCTGTCCTCCCGCGCCCTGCCTGGATCGAGCACGTCACCAACCAGCCTGTTCCAGGTCGTGGCCAGGTACTCTTGGCTGCAAACCGTGATCTGCTGGTGATAGGCGGGCAGACCGCCTCCGAAGTTGATCTCCAGCGCGAAACCGAATGCCTGTGGGACGATCGAGAAACGGTCTTGGAAGGCCCCGCCGGCAAGCCGCTGCAGCTCCCGGAAGCTCATGAAGCGTTCATCGTCCGGGGCCTTGGGGGCGTAGAGTCGGGCCAGGTGGCGCTTTGCCTCCGCGAGATGTGTCCCGAGGAACCAGTCCATGATCCGGTCCCAGATCTCTTCGATCCGTGAAGCGCCGGGCTTGCCCCGGGCAGCGCGTGCCGCGAGCGCTTCGACCTCCCTTGCGGTCAAGTCCAGCTGCCCTCCAAGCCGGGTCTGAAATGAGATGAAGGCAGTCATTGGCAACGCCTGAACAGTGATAGCTGTGTCCCTTATAGGCTGTTGCCAGTTTCCATCTGTAATAGATGTGACAGATTATGCAGATTTATCAGTATGTTCTGTCATGTTTTCCGCGCGTTACGTCGTCTGGGGCGTTGACGCCAGCCGCGCATGGATGACTGAGCCCTTGAGCTCGGAAAGCGCCCCCGGGATGTGTTCCACGGCCAGCATCCGGTTGGGGTCGGTTGGCCGCGGCATGACGACCTGGCCATAGGGAATGCGGCGGAAGCCGAGCGGCTCGTAATAGGGCGCGTCGCCTACAAGCATGGTCACGCCCACGCCCGCCTTCTGCGCCGCCTCCAGCGCCATCCGCACCAGCGCCTTGCCGAGGCCCTGGTTCTTGAACTCGGGCTTGACCGCCAACGGACCGAGGAGCATTGCACGTCCCTTGCCGGCGGCAATCGGAGTCATGCGGACCGAGGCTATGACGTGCCCATCCTTCACCACGACGAAGGACATCGAACGGTCGTGCGGCCCGCCCTCGCGGATCTTGTAGGAGGATTTCACGAACCGGCCGGGGCCGAAGGCTTCGGCATTGATGGCCTCGATTTCGGCGTCATGCGCCGGAGTTTCCTGCATGAAGGTGACGTCGGAGATGGACATGCGGTGTATCCGATGAGCGTGGATTGACTTGAGGCGTGCGGAAACGCCCGCGGTTCAGCGGGTCCAGCCTTATCGTCGTCGCTCAATCGGATAGTGCGTCACCTGAGTTTTCTCCCCGAATTGCGCTCCGGTATCATCAAATTCATTGCTCGTCCATATGCTTCTTTCGATCTGTTGACGCAGCGTTCATCGCGGCGGCCCTTGTCCTTCCGGCGCAAGCCCGTACATCAAGGTCAAAGACAGGGAGAAAAACGATGGGCCTTCTCGTGGATGGCGTCTGGCATGATGAGTGGTACGATACTTCCAGTACGGGAGGGCGTTTCGTACGCTCGCAGTCACAATTCCGCGACTTCGTGACTCCAGGTGGCGAACCCGCCGAGGGGCGCACCCGTGGGTTCAAGGCGGAGCCCGGCCGCTATCACCTTTATGTCTCCTGGGCCTGCCCTTGGGCGCACCGCACGCTGATCTTCCGCAAGCTAAAGAAGCTGGAGGATGTCGTCACCGTGTCGGTCGTCCACCACTACATGGGGGCGAACGGCTGGACTTTCCTGCAGGAAGACGGCGCGACCGGCGACCACCTCTATGGGTCCGATTATCTCTACCAGATCTATACCCGCGCTGACCCGCATTACTCCGGCCGCGTGACCGTTCCGGTCCTCTGGGACAGGAAGACGGAGACCATTGTCAACAATGAGTCCTCCGAGATCATCCGCATGCTGAACGAGGCCTTCGACGAGTGGGGCGACGCGTCTGTCGACTTCTACCCGAAGGAACTGCGGGCCGAGATCGACGCCATCAATACGGTGGTCTACGACAACGTCAACAACGGCGTCTACCGTGCCGGTTTTGCCACCACCCAGGAGGCCTATGAGGAAGCTGTCACCCAGCTTTTCGCCACGCTGGACGAGCTGGAAAAGCGCCTGTCACGCCAGCGCTACCTGGTCGGCAACCGCCTGACCGAGGCGGACTGGCGGCTCTTCACCACCCTCGTGCGCTTCGATCCCGTCTACGTCGGACATTTCAAGTGCAACATCCGCCGCATCGCCGATTACCCCAATCTTTCCAATTACCTGCGGGATCTGTTTCAGGTGCCGGGCGTGGCCGGGACGGTGAATATGCAGCACATCAAGGCCCACTACTATGGCAGCCACAAGACCATCAATCCGACCGGCATCATCCCCCTTGGACCGGAAGCCGACTACTCGAAGCCGCACGACAGGGGAAGGTTTGGCTAATCTTCAGTCGCCTCAATCGGCGTTCGGCAGTCTTCTCATCGTGAACTCGATCTGGCCGCCGGGGCGTTCGGCCCATCTTTCGACTTCGGTCCAGTAGGCCTGCTTGGGCCAGCGTTCCAGCCATTCCCGCGCCTTGGCCCGGGCCTGTTCCCGCGGAAGGGAGAAGGTTTCGCGGATGAATCCGTCCCGCGGCAGCCGTCCGGCCGGCTGCGCTCGCTTCTTGTCGAGGCTCTTCTTCAACCCCTCGAGCGGCGGTTTGGCGGGCATACGCACGAAAGAACTCCTTGACCCGTCTTGCAATGAGATTACGGATCAAAAATAGAAATTGCGAGTCAAAATGTGCCGCGGGGCCCGGCTGGCCCCGCTTGCAGGAAGGAGTTCCATGGAACCGCACGAGATCCTCGTTGGCCTGCCCGAAGGCATCGAGCAGAAGAAGGAGATTGCCCGGCAATGGTTCGAGGAGCTGCGCGACAGGATCTGCGCGGAGTTCGAGCGGCTCGAGGACGAGCTGACCGGCCCGCTCTCGGATCTCGCCCCGGGCCGTTTCGAGCGCACGCCCTGGCAGCGTGACGAGGGGCGCGGCGGTGGCGGTGTCATGTCCATCATGCATGGCCGCGTGTTCGAGAAGGTGGGGGTCCACGTCTCGACGGTCTATGGCGAGTTCTCGCCCGAGTTCCGCCGCAACATTCCGGGAGCCGAAGCCGACCCGCGCTTCTGGGCATCCGGCATTTCGCTCATCGCCCACACCTACAATCCGAACGTGCCGACCGTTCACATGAACACCCGCATGGTGGTCACCAGCCGCCAGTGGTTCGGTGGCGGCGCCGATCTCACGCCGATGCTGAACCGCCGCCGCACCCAGGAGGATCCGGACTCGGTCGACTTCCACCAGGCCATGCGCGACGCCTGCGAGAAGAACAGCGGGGTAGCGGATTACGCGAAGTTCAAGAAGTGGTGCGACGACTATTTCTACCTGCCGCACCGCAAGGAACCGCGCGGGATCGGCGGCATCTTCTACGACTGGCTGCACTCGCCGGAAGAAAAGGGCGGCTGGGATGCCGACTTCGCCTTCACGCAGGATGTTGGCCGCGCCTTCCTCGACATCTATCCGAAGCTCGTGCGCCGCAACTTCACCACGCCTTTCACGGAAGAAGACCGGGAAGAGCAGCTCATCCGCCGCGGCCGCTACGTGGAGTTCAACCTTCTGTATGACCGCGGCACGACCTTCGGCTTGAGGACGGGCGGCAACGTCAATTCCATCCTGTCGAGCATGCCGCCTGTCGTGAAGTGGCCGTGAGCGGCGGCGAAACTGGAACCGAAGCCTGGCGCCGTAAGGTTGCCAGGCTTTCCTCTCGCGACTGTCCAGCTTATTCTGTCCATGTCCGACGGCCCCGGCGCGTGGACTTCTGAGACGCAGAAGCCGCAAGACTTGTACCCGCACTGAACGGGAGAAATGCCCCATGTTCCGACTGCCCGGACAAGGCTCCCGCCAGCACACCGGCCTTTCCGCCCTGGACCAAGAGATTGCCGGCGAGATTGCCGCTGCCCTGGGCCATGCCGGTCGCCGGGCGGAGAAATGGGTGGCGGCTTTGCTTGCCTTCGAGGGGGATGAAGCCGAGCGGCTTGCCCTGTGCAAGAAGGCCGTCGATGCGGTTTATGCCTATTTCGTGCAGCGTGAGCTGGCCGGGATGCGCAACCACGATGAGGTCATCCGGTCCCTGCGGATCCCGCGTGAGGTTCTGGCCCGGCTTGGCCAGAGCTGAGCGCCGTGTTCCGTCGTCTCGACCCCGGACCCGTGTCACGCGGCAGGGAAGGGCCCAGATCGGCGCCGGCATCCCGGTGCTTTGTGATCGACTCAGCGGCCGGGTAAGCGACTCGCGTGAGTCGCGCGTTCGTCCTTGGGGCTCGCTGCATTGTCTTGGGGCGTCAGGTGTTTATTTTACCAACCATTTTCCCCGCGACAATCTGCCCAAAAAAACGGGTGCGACTGGACAAGCGCTTATGTCGAGCATAGAAACCAACGCAAATTGCCGGGGGAAGGCTTGATCTAAGTGGTGGAGTCCATCCATCGCGAGGATAAAATGATATAAACTGTCCTTCGGTTTCAGCCTGAGGTGAAAGGATCGAGGTCTCGTGAGCGCTACCGAATCCCAACATACTCGCCGCGATTTTCTCTACGTCGCCACCGGTACTGCCGGTGCAGTAGGTCTCGCTGGCGCTATCTGGCCTTTCATTGACCAGATGCAGCCCGACGCATCGACACGTGCCCTTGCTTCGATCCAGGTGGACGTGTCCTCCGTCGAGCCTGGCATGTCGCTGACCGTCAAGTGGCGTGGCCGCCCGGTGTTCATCCGCAACCGGACCGAGCAGGAGATCGAAGAGGCTCGCAGTGTTCCCCTGGCGGAACTCAAGGATCCGATCGCTCGTAACCAGAATCTGGCTCCGGACGCTCCCGCCGACGACCTGAACCGTTCTGCAGGCGAGGGCAAGGAGAACTGGCTGGTCATGCTAGGTGTCTGTACGCACCTGGGTTGCGTTCCGATCGGACAGTCCGGCGACTTTGGCGGCTGGTTCTGCCCGTGCCACGGCTCGCACTACGATACGGCTGGCCGTATTCGTAAGGGGCCTGCGCCGGAAAACCTTCTCGTTCCGACCTATTCGTTTGTTTCCGATACCGTGATTCAGATCGGTTAAGGGCGTAGGGAGCACATTTTTCATGAGCGGTGGACACTCGACCTATACACCCAAGACCGGCCTGGGGCGCTGGATGGACGCCCGTCTTCCCCTGCCGCGTCTGGTCTACGATTCCTTCATTGCCTATCCCGTTCCGCGTAACCTGACATACGCCTATACGTTCGGCGGCATTCTCACGCTGATGCTGGCGGTGCAGATCGTTACCGGCGTGGTCCTGGCAATGCACTATGCCGCGAACACGGGTATCGCCTTCAGCTCCGTCGAGAAGATCATGCGCGACGTCAACTCCGGTTGGCTGATCCGCTACATGCACGCCAACGGCGCGTCGTTCTTCTTCATCGCAGTCTACATCCACATCATGCGCGGCCTCTACTACGGCTCTTACAAGGCCCCGCGCGAGATGCTCTGGATCCTCGGGTGCGTGATCTATCTCCTCATGATGGCGACCGCCTTCATGGGCTACGTGCTGCCGTGGGGCCAGATGAGTTTCTGGGGCGCGACCGTGATCACCGGCTTCTTCACGGCCATCCCGCTCGTGGGTGACTGGATCCAGCAGCTGCTGCTCGGCGGCTTCGCGGTGGACAACCCGACGCTGAACCGCTTCTTCTCGCTGCACTACCTGCTGCCCTTCATGATCGCCAGCGTTGTGATCCTGCACGTCTGGGCGCTGCATGTGACGGGCCAGACCAACCCGACGGGTGTCGAGGTGAAGCACAAGACGGACACGGTGCCGTTCACGCCCTACGCCACGGTCAAGGACGCCTTCGCGATGGTGGTGTTCCTCCTGGTGTTCGCCTACTTCATCTTCTACATCCCGAACTACCTGGGTCACCCGGACAACTACACCGAGGCCAACCCGCTTTCGACGCCGGCGCACATCGTTCCGGAATGGTACTTCCTGCCGTTCTACGCGATCCTGCGTGCGATCACCTTCAACATTGGACCGATCGACTCCAAGCTGGGCGGCGTTCTGGCCATGTTTGGCGCCATCGCGGTTCTCTTTGTGGTTCCGTGGCTCGACACGTCGAAGGTTCGCTCCGCCGTCTACCGTCCGTGGTACCGGCTGTTCTTCTGGATCTTCGTCGCGGACTGCCTGTTCCTCGGCTGGCTCGGTTCGCGTCCGGCTGAAGGCGTGTATGTCGCCATGGCCCAGGTTGCGACGCTGTACTACTTCGCCTTCTTCCTGATCATCATGCCGGTCCTCGGCCTGATCGAGACGCCGCGCCGCCTGCCGAACTCCATCACCGAAGCGGTGCTGGAAAAGAACAAGGCTGCCGCGCCTGCCGCAGCCACCGCAAACGAAGGCTAAGCGATGCGCAAAGGGATTAAGTCGATGAACACGTTTATCCGCACCTTGGCCGCGCTTGGCATCGGTCTGTCGCTGGCCGGTACTGCTGCTGCCGCCGAGTTCCCGCATGAGAAGCCGGTCGAGCAGAGCTGGAGCTTTGCCGGCCCCTTCGGCAAGTACGACAAGGCCCAGCTGCAGCGCGGCCTGAAGATCTACCGCGAGGTCTGTTCGTCCTGCCACTCGCTGAGCCGCGTGGCGTTCCGCAACCTCGCCGACCTCGGCTATGATGAAGCCCAGATCCGCACCCTCGCGGCGGAGTACGAGATCCAGGACGGCCCGAACGAGGACGGTGACATGTTCACCCGTCCGGGCACCCCGTCGGATTACTTCCCGTCTCCGTTCGAGAACGCGAATCAGGCCGCTGCCGCCAACAACGGCGCGGTTCCGCCGGATCTCTCGCTGATCGCGAAGGCCCGCGCGGTGGAGCGTGGTTTCCCGACCTTCATCTTCGACATCTTCACCCAGTACAACGAAGGTGGCGTGGACTACATCTACAGCCTGCTGACGGGCTACGAGGAAGCGCCGGAAGGTGTCCAGGTGCCGCCGGGAACCTACTACAACCCGCACTTCATCAACGGCATCTCGCTGTCGATGGCTCCGCCCCTTTCCGACGGTCAGGTGACCTATGACGACGGTTCGCCGGAGACGCTTGACCAGTACGCCCGTGACATTTCCGCGTTCCTGATGTGGGCTGCCGAGCCCCATCTCGAGGCCCGCAAGTCCACCGGCTTCGTGGTCATGGTCTTCCTGATGCTCTTCGGCTGCCTGATGTATCTGACCAAGCGCAAGGTCTGGTCGAACATCGAGCACTGATCGGCTTTGAACGAAGGTTTGGAAGGGCGCTGTCATGGCGCCCTTTTTTCTTGCTCTGATGGATGTGTCGTCTATTTGTGGAGCTGGACGGAAGACGGAACTGCGGGCGCTGCCGCCTCTGCCTGTTGTCGGCCTCTGCCTCGGTGCAGGCGGCAAGGAACGGGCGGTTCGGGAAAGGGTGGTGTCGTCTTTCCGTTCGGAACCGCGAAAGACCAACCATTGGAACAGTTGGCGAAGATCCCGGCTGCTCTTAGCCGCTTGAGAGGGTGAGGACTTGATGATGACGAGGGCGCTTGAAGAGGTTTTGCGCGATGCCATTCGCACGATTCCGGACTATCCGAAGCCGGGCGTCCTCTTCCGGGACATCACCACTCTCCTGGGCAATGCGCAGGCGTTTCGCCGCGCGATGGACGAGCTGGTTGCGCCCTATGCCGACAGCCACATCGACAAGATCGCCGGCATCGAGGCGAGGGGCTTCATCCTGGGCGGCGCCATGGCGCACCAGCTCTATGCGGGCTTCGTGCCGATCCGCAAGAAGGGGAAGCTGCCCCATGAGACCGTCCGCGTCGCCTACAGTCTGGAATACGGACTGGACGAGATGGAGATGCACGTGGATGCCGTTTCACCCGGCGAGAAGGTCATTCTCGTCGACGATCTGATTGCCACCGGCGGTACGGCCGAAGCCGCCTGCCGTCTCCTGAAGCAGCTCGGCGCGGATATCGTCGCGGCCTGTTTCGTGATCGATCTGCCTGACCTCGGCGGCCGCGCCAAGCTGGAAGCGATGGGCATAGACGTCCGCACCCTGATCGCCTTCGAGGGCGAGTGAGGCTCCTCCCCGGCGGTCGCGTTCGGGCATAGACTTTGGATCGCTCTAGGGCAGGCTGGCCCTCACCAGCACGGCGTTCTCCATCTCCAGCACAAGGTCGCCGTTCTGGTTCACCGCCTCGCCCTTGAGCGTCAGGACGATCCATCCCGGTCGCGACCTGACCGGACGGTACTCGATATTTGTCCGGAAGAAGGTTATCCGGTCGCCCGCATAAACGGGTTTCACCCAGCGGAGGTTCCTGAAGCCCGGGGAGGGGCCGAACTCGGGCTCGGATCCTTCGCCATGCCAGGGGATTCGTATTGTGCGCTCGCGCGCTGCGCAGTTGTAGCGCATCCACATAGCACATGTGTGCCAGCCCGAGGCGCAGAGCCCGCCGAAAAGGGTGTGGGCGGCCTTCTCCGCGTCGACATGGAAGTCCTGCGGATCGAACTCGCGGGCAAATTCCACGATCTCGTCGGCCGTGAACTCGTGTGTGCCGAGCTCGATCCGCTCGCCGATCCTGAAGTATGTGTCGAGGGCCTGGCTCATGGGGCTGCTCCTGCCTCCGGTTCGCGCAGGGCGAAGAGAATCGGGTTTTCCAGTTCGAGGACCGTCTCGCCGCGCTGGTTGGTCAGCACGTGGCGGAAAGTGACGAGGCCGACATTAGGCCGCGACCGGAGAACCCGTTTGGACAGCACCGTGGAAGAGCCGCTCAGTTCGTCGCCGGCCAGCACCGGCCGCTTCCAGCTGAGTTCGGAAATGCCCGGCCCACCCTGTGATGTGGAGTGCTTCAGGAAAGCCTCATAGGCGAGCCGCATGAAGATGCTGCACGTATGCCATCCGGATGCCGCGAGTCCGCCCAGGAGGCTGGCCCTGCCGGCTTCCTCGTCGAGGTGCATAGGCTGCGGGTCGAACTGGCTTGCGAAGCGAACGATGTCCTCCGCCGTCACCTTCACCGTGCCGAAGGGCAGCGTCATGCCCTCGGTGAAGTCCTCGTAAGCGCGTATCGTTTGCGTCACGTCCCCCTCCAGTGGATTGTCTGCCGAACCGCCTCTTCGGCGAAAGCCGAGGCGGCAGGGTCCATCAAGCCTTCCCGCGGCGTGCCTGCCCCTGCTGACCTCCAGGCAATGCCGCGATCAAAGCCATCCGCGCCGCTTGAAGTAGAGATACGGCAGCAGCGCGGAGACAACCATCAGGCCGATAGCCCAAAGGTAGCCGAACTTCCAGTGCAGCTCCGGCATCAGCTCGAAGTTCATGCCGTACATGGATGCAACGAGCGTCGGCGGCAGGAAGACGACCGCTGCCACCGAAAAGATCTTGATGATGGCGTTCTGTTCGATGTTGATCATGCCGAGCGTCGCGTCGAGCAGGAAGTTGATTTTCTGCGACTTGCTGATCGCGTGGTCCGAGAGGGACATGATGTCCCGCGAAAGCACGCGCACCCGGGCGGTCAGATCCACCTCGCGCGCGGAGAGTTGCAGGGTGCTCAGGTAGGCTGAGAGGCGGCGCAGCGTCAGCAGGCTTTCCTGAACGTTGGAAAGCAGATGCTCCTTCCTGCCAAGCTGATGCAGGATTGCATGAAACTTGGTGTCGCGCGTCGAAGCCTTTCTGTCCCTCGTATGGAAGATCTTGATGGACAGGTCGAGGATGTCGCGGCTCGCGCGCTCGAGTATGTCGGCGATGCGGTCGACGATCACCTCCAGCAGACCGATCAGCACCGACTGGCCGGTGTCGCTGCCGATCGGCGTCTTGCAGGCGATCTCCGGAAAGGTCTCAAACGCATAGGGGGTATGGAAACGCAGCGTGAGTAGCCGGTTTCCGGCCAGGATGAAGGTTACAGGTCCCATCTCGGGAGAGTCGTCGTCACTCTTGGCGGGCAGGGTGGCCGTCATGTAGTGAACGCCGTTTTCAGCGTAGAGACGGCTGGAAAGTTCAATTTCTTCCATCTCCTCCCGGCTTGGAAACTCGATGCCCAGCCACGCCTCCACGGTGTGGCGTTCCTCGTCGGTGGGTGCCAGAAGGTCAGCCCAGACAATCTCGTCCCTGTGGGCTGCTGGGTCGTTCACGGCGCGCAGGCAGCCATTGTCCGGAACGTAGGCGGTGAGCATGCTTGTCTCCTCTGGCGCGACCATCAACCTCTACCGGTTCGCGGGCTGCGAAGGCTTTCGGTACCGCTACCCCGGCGTCATATGTGATTTTCTCTCGTTGTCATCTGGAACTGAGAAAGATCAAATTTTATACATGACGGGCAAGTCTATGTAGGCGGGATATTATGATAGCCCGTATTGTAGCGTGTGTCGCCCTGGTGTCGGCTTCCACCGCCGCACCGGCGGCTGACATGTCCACGGGAACCGGGTCGTCGCTGAACTGGTCCGGTTTCTATGCAGGTGCCCAGATCGGCTACGATGTCGGTGGCCGCGCCGAATACACCTACTTCCAGACTCCTGGTTCCGATTACAACTACAACCATGGCCTGCGCGGCTTCCTGGGCGGCATCTACGCTGGCTACAATCACCAGTTCGACAACGGCGTGGTTCTGGGCGTGGAAGCGGATGCCTGGTTCGGTGATGTCCACGGTTCGTCCCATGCGCCGGGCGACGACGAGTTCCGGGCCAAGACGAAGATCGACCGGGCCATCAGCGCCCGTGCGCGGTTGGGTTTTGCGGTTGACCGTCTCATGCCCTATGTGGCCGGCGGGGTGACCTCCGCGCACATGAAGTTCAACGAGCATCTGAACGCGAGCCACTACGCCAGCGCGAAGAAATCCCTGATCGGGTGGAACGTTGGCGTCGGCGTCGAATACGCGCTCACGGACAACGTGTCCCTGCGCGGCGAGTATCGGTACACGCGGTTCAGCAAGAAGGACTTCATGACAGACATCACCGACGAGTATTCGCTGAAGTCGTACACCCACGACATCCGTCTGGGCGTGTCCTACCGCTTCTGACAACTTCGGCAAACGGAAAAGAAAACCCCGGCCTGAGCCGGGGTTTCTTGTATCGCATTGCGTGTCTGGAACCGCGCCGTCTTAGACGTTGAACTTGAACAGCATCACGTCGCCGTCCTGGACGACGTAGTCCTTGCCTTCGTCGCGGGCCTTGCCGGCCTCACGGGCTGCCGTTTCGCCGCCCAGTGAAACGAAATCGTCATAGGCGATGGTTTGGGCGCGGATGAAGCCGCGCTCGAAGTCCGAATGGATCACGCCGGCTGCCTGCGGAGCCTTGGCGCCCCGTCGCACGGTCCAGGCGCGTGCCTCCTTCGGACCCGCGGTGAAGAAGGTGATCAGGTCGAGTAGCTGGTAGCCGGCCTGGATGAGTCGGTTGAGGCCCGGCTCCTCGAGACCCATCGCCTGCAGGTATTCGGCTGCTTCCTCGTCGCTGAGCTGCGCGATCTCGGCCTCGATGGCCGCCGATATGATGACGACGCCAGCGCCCTGTGCCGCCGCCATTTCCTCCACGGCCTTCGTATGCTCATTGCCGGTGGCGGCATCGCCTTCGGCGACATTGCAGACGTAGAGCACCGGCTTCGACGTGAGCAGGTTGAGCGAGCGCAGGATGCGCAGCTCCTCTTGGTCGAGGTCCTTGAGCAAGAGGCGCACCGGCTTGCCGTCCTGCAGCAGCGCGAGAGCCTTTTCCATCACGGGCAGCACGGCCATGGCTTCCTTGTCCTTGCCGGATGCCTTCTTGCGCAGGGGCACGATGCGCCGTTCGAGGCTTTCCAGGTCGGCGAGCATCAGCTCGGTTTCCACCGTTTCAGCGTCCGCGACCGGGTCGATGCGGCCCTCGACATGGGTGATATCGTCATCCTCAAAGCAGCGCAGCACGTGGACGATGGCGTCCACCTCGCGGATGTTGGCGAGGAACTGGTTGCCTAGGCCCTCGCCCTTGGAGGCGCCGCGCACCAGACCGGCGATATCCACGAAGGAGATGCGGGTCGGAATGATTTCCTTGGAGCCCGCCGCTTCGGCAATCTTCTTCAGCCGGGGATCCGGCACGGCGACTTCACCGGTGTTCGGCTCGATGGTGCAGAACGGGTAGTTCGCAGCCTGCGCTGCGGCCGTCTTCGTAAGCGCGTTGAAAAGGGTCGACTTGCCGACATTCGGCAGTCCGACGATCCCGCATTTGAAACCCATTATGCGTGTCCTGTAGCGTTCAAGAATGTTGCCTTGGCTATGGGGTAGGGGAGGGAGCGCGTCAAGTCCGGATCTGCCGGCATCGCTTCGCCGGAGCCAACAGCCGTGACCTGTCCCCTGCGGGCCCTGTATGACGCGCCTGCGCTATTCGTCCTTTGGGCCGAACAGCTTCTTGAGCATGGCTGCCATCGGCCCCGTTTCGGGAACTTTCACGGCGGGTTTGTTCGGACGCGTCTGCCGGATATGGCTCTGTCCCTTGGGCTTTGGTTCGGCAGCGGCTGCCGCGCCCGTGCTCTCTTCGGCCTTGTTCCTGGGAGGCTGCACCGCCAGGCTCACGCGGTTCATGAAGCCCGCGTCGTCGCCCTTGCAGATGAGCTCGATATTGTCGGCAATCGCTTCGAGTAGCGGTTCCAGCCACTCGCGGTCCGCCTTGGAGAAGTCGCCCAGCACGTAACCGGTGACCCGCGATTTGTCGCCCGGATGCCCGATGCCGATCCGCACGCGCCGGTAGTCGTTGCCGCAATGGGCGTCGATGGACTTGATTCCGTTGTGACCGCCCGAGCCGCCGCCGCGCTTTACGCGCACCTTGGACGGGGCGAGGTCAAGTTCGTCGTAGAGAACGATGAGATCCTTCGGCTCCAGCTTGTAGAAGCGCATGGCTTCGCCGACCGCCTGGCCGGAAAGGTTCATGTAGGTCTGCGGCTTGATGAGGAGGACCTTTTCGCCGCCGATGCGGCCTTCAGCGACCAGTGCGCTGAATTTCCTGGCCCAGGGGCCAAAGGAATGGCGGCGGTGTATCGCATCCGCCGCCATGAAACCGACGTTATGCCGCTGCCCCGCATATTGCGGCCCGGGATTTCCAAGCCCAGTGATCAGCAGCATGGTCGATGATCCCTGTATGCGACCGGGAGCGGTGCGAAGCCTTATTCGACCTCGGCAGCATCCTCGGTCTGCTCAGCTTCCTCGGACTTGAGGCCGGCCGGAGCAGCGATCGTGGCGATCGTGAAGTCGCGATCGGTGATGGTCGGCGTGACGTTCTTCGGCAGCGCGACGGCCGAAATGTGGATCGAGTCGCCGAGATCGACGCCCGTGAGGTCCACGACGATGTGCTCCGGAATCGCGTCGGCCGGGCACTCGACCTCGACCTGGTGACGCACGACGTTCAGCACGCCGCCGCGCTTCAGGCCGGGGGACTGCTCTTCATTGATGAACTGGACCGGCACCTCGACGGTCACCACGGCGCCCTTGCTGATGCGCAGGAAGTCCACGTGCAGCGGCATGTCCTTGACCGGATCCATCTGGTACTCGCGCGGCAGGGCGCGAATGGTCTTGCCATCGACCTCGATGTCAACGATCGTGGTCGTGAAATGGCCGCGATAGATGCGGTGGTAGATCTCGTTTGCGGAAACCGTAATTGAGAGCGGGGCCTGCTTGTCGCCGTAGATGACGGCTGGGATCTTTCCTTCACGGCGAAGCGCGCGGGCGGACCCCTTACCGACCCGTGTGCGCGGCTCAGCCTTAAGCGTCGAGCTCTGGCTCATGGTATTATCCTTTCGGTTACTGGAGTATCCCCGGGCGACTGTCACGCCGGCCCGGAAACGGAAAAGCCGCCCTGACGGCCTGCCGTCGGGCGAACTTCCATCCACGCTGCCTCCAAGGGTGTCTACGTGGACGCGGCTCTATAGCTCACGCAGTCGTTTTGCGCAAGCATCACGGGCCGGAGCCCTTCATTTTCAAGGAAATTCCGCTTGCGGCGAAAGGTTGCGGGCAGACCGGATTCTGGGCACCATTGCCGTGGCCGGAATGGTACGGTGAGCTGTCTCCCCGCATGACCGGCATCCGGCCAGGAGGAAGGTCATGGTTGTACATATCGTCCGTCTCGGCACGCCCCGGCTGGAGAACGAGGGGCTTCGCATCGGGACGGTACGCCGTCCGCCCCGGGGCGTGCCGAAGGAACGTTTCGCGGCCGACGACTGGTATGACGTCTGGTATCCTGAACTGTCCCCGAGCCCCGACCTGGTGTCTGAAGCCCTGAAGGCCCGGACGGATGCCGAGTGGGATCGCTTCGTCCGCGCGTTTCGCAAGGAGATGAAGCAGCCGGCCGCGAGCCGTACCCTGGACCTTCTCGCTGCCCTCTCGCGCACCGCCAACTTCTCCGTTGGCTGCTACTGCGAGAACGAGGCCCGCTGTCACCGCTCCGTCCTGCGAGATCTGCTGAGGGAGAGGGGAGCCGATATCGCTTAGGGTTCGCTTCACCATTTCATGCGGAAGCCCACTGTCCCGGCATAGGCATTCGCGGAGCCGATACGCTCGAGATTGGTGCTGGCATTGGCTTCACCATAGATTGCAAAGCGTCCGTCCGCCCAGCTGAATGTTCCGCCGATGCCCAGTGCGCCGTCGAGCGACTGCTTGTCCCGCAGGAAACGAACACCCTCCACATTCACCTGCGACTCGTTTCGGATATCCTGCATGAGGTTGGAAATTCCGTAGACCTGCAGGCGTCGCTTGCCATTGGGACTTTGCCACTCGGAATCGCGGTTGATTGCGATACCTGCCCGTCCAACGAGCCAGCTGCCGGTGTCCAGCTTCACGGATGCTCCAAAGGCATCGGTGAAGGGGTCGAAGCTCACCGTTGAATGGATGAGCTGGGCTTGCGGAGTGAGCGACCAGCCGTTGGAGAGTTCGAACCGTTGCCCGAGTTCCAGGCTGAAGCTTTCGCCTCTGCCGCGATTGTCGCTTACAAGGCGGCGACCCGCCGTGCTGGAGTGAAGGTGGCTGTCGAACCGGCTGAACAGCGCCCTGCCATCCGCGTAGAAACCATTCTCTCCATACCAGGTGAGTGTCGCCCCGAAACCAAGGCCGGCCGTTTCGATCGTTCCGTTGCCATGGGGCGACTGGACCTGCGAGGCGACGGTGCCGTGTTGGACGTAGAGGCCGCCGATCAGTGTGCCGAGTGCGTTCTCGAACATGCTGAAGTCGGCTCCGGCGCTGAGTTTTCGGCTGCTGGCGTCATAGGATGCTCGGCTGGTGGACCCGTAGGCATCGGAGGTTGCGTGCCTGGCTCCAATCCGTGCCCATACGCCATCCAGCCGGTCGAGACGCGAAAAGACGCCGGTTGCGGTTCCCCAGAAATGTGTACCCAGGCGTTGCTGCAACGTGTCCGGTTCGAGGACCTCACGCAACACTCCAGCGTAGCTTTCGTAGAGCGGTACGCCCGGCTGATAGAGCGGTTCCGTGCTTGGCTGCGGCCGAAAGCCTGAATTCGGTCCGGCACCCGTGCCATTCCCGCCGCCTGTGCCAGAACCACCACTTCCACCGTTCCCACCACCCGAACCTCCACCGGTATTGGGATCGGACCCGCTGGCTGTCATTTGTGAACGCAGGTACCAGTCTCCATCGTTTGGATCGGTGATGCCGTTCTTGTAGAGGCGGTAGGCATAGGCGCCGGCCACAACCGCAGGTTCGCCATCGAGGACATAGTCGCCGTTGAGTGTGAACACGCCGTCCGAATTGCCAGCGACATCGATGATCTTGATGCCCTCCTGGGTAGGCGCACCGAGTCCGCCGTTGTTGATGACGGTTACGGTTGTCGATCCGGACGTGTTGCCGTTCACCACCAGCATGTCGGTAGGCGAAGTGTCGTCACCCAGTACGGTTTCGATCTCGATCGTGCCGCCGTTGCCGACATAGTCACCGGCGACGATCAGCGTGCCGATGCTGTTTCCGGGGGCGACGATACCGGCATTATCGACGTTTCCGACTTCCCCCGTGCCACCCAGCCGTCCGGCAGCTCCGACGCTGACCAGGCCGCCCAGCCTGCCGTTCACATAGAGAGCGCCCCCCTCGATGGATGTCGTGCCGGAAAAGGCCGAACTGTCGCCCGTGAACCGCGTCACGCCTGACAAGATGTTGATGCGTCCTTGCCCGTCCGCGGTTGAGGACATGGCGGATGACAGTTCGTAGTCGGTGTCGGTGTGGTTGAACGTGATCGTTCCGATGCCCTCCCCGAAAATGATGGATGGAATGATGACTTCGCCGGAGGCCGTGGCCGCTTCTCCAGCAGCTGCGCCAATATTGAGCGTCCCGACGCCGGTGGCGTCTTCTGCCAGGAACAATGTGCCCGCGCTCAACTTTCCGTTGTTGGTGACCGTTACGGAGGCTTCTCTGGCTGCCGTTCTTCCAATTCTTAGGTTGTTGCGTACCGTGAACTCCGAACCAGCGCCGGAGATGATCCCTTGCGATGCCCCGGCCGTCGTTCCGGTTGTCCAGAATGCCATGTTTTCGGTATCAAACCGCCCGCCATCCACGACAGAAATCGTTCCAAGATATGCCTCTGTTGCCTCGCCGACAGCCCAGCTTGACCCTTGCCCGGAGATGATGAGTGCCACCGGACAGGTGGCCGTATGAAACGGTCCGCCGATGGTCAGGCCCAGTGAGCGGACCTTTCCCCCATCTGTCACGTTGAAGGTGTTGGTGTGATGCCCGAACGCAATGTAGATGTCGGAATTGGAGGCATCGAGCTCCGAACCCTGACCGGCGACGTTCGTTGTGATCGTCATCGCGTAAGGCCCGAACCTCCCGAAGAAGTTTGAGTTGTTTCCCGTTATGATCAGCTTCCCGCCATCGACGATGTTCAGCGAAATCTCATCGTCGCGATTGATCCAACCAAGCTGCAGGCCCCCCGTTGTCAGCACCGATCCAGGCCCTGTCACCGTGAGGGAGGAGGAGCCGCGGGGTTCGTTCAGAGCAATGGCGAGAAGCGTGTTGGTGGCGTTGATTTGCCCCCCGCCTTCCAGCCTCACATGGGCACCGGCAATACGTGCAAGGCCGTTTGTTGTGGTATTGCCGGTCAGTACGAGCGTGCCCCCGCCCCTTATGATCAGCGCATCACTGGTTTCCGGATCGCTGATGATTGCATTGCCGATGATGGTTGAGCTTATGGACACCCGGGTATCGGCTCCATTGATGGTGATGGCTGGTGCAGTTCCCGTGAATGTCAGCGTGCCATTGGAGAGGCTGTAACCATCGGTCTGGAAGGTGAGGAAGCGGGTCGAGACCGCTCCGCCGATCGTGACCGCACCGGCTGTTCCCCCGAAGATTGCGGTGTCATTGGCTGCACTGTTCCACAAGACATACGGACCGGTGGTTCCGTCGCTGCTCTGGCTCCAGTTTGTGGAGGTCGTATCCCACACGCCGGCGCCACCCAGCCCAGAGGCCGTGCCGTTTGGATCCCAGTGACGGTCGGCTGCCGACGCCCCGCTGGCAGCAACAACCGCGTAAAGGAGACTGGCAGCTGCGTGTATGTTGAAAGGAAGATCAGAAGTCTTTGTGGTTGGCTTGTTTCCTGGCGCAACGTGTTCGCTGTTGGTTAATGTGACAGAAGATAACAAAAGAATTCTGTTGGATGGATCTTGATATCTTAGTATCATTTATCCCGCATCTCCCTGTTATGTATTTGAGATACTTGCCGTATTCAGTTCATGTCAGCTGTAGGCTGAAGCCTTTCCGGTCGTGCTGGATGACCGGTCCCCGTGCGGGAGCAACTGGTTTCGTAACCGGGAAGACAGAATCGTGACGGCAGGACTGGCAGGACGCAATGCGGGGCAGACTAAGTGCCGTATCAGTACAGGGGAGGGGGGATTACGGGCGCATTACGGGAGACTGCTGCGTCAGCGCCTTTGCGAACTGCTTGGAAATGTCTGGGCGGGACGAGAATACGTAAGAAAAGCGATTATACACTTTACAAACAGGCGATTGAGGGTCACCGTCCCCATCACTGATGGAGACGGGGGCTATCGATGTCAGGCGACCAGATCACTATTAAGTTTGAATGCCTCAAATGCGGCGGAACCGTTCTCGAACGCCCTGACGACTATACCGATGACTCCATTGCTAAATGCAAATCCTGCGGGCAGGAGTTCGGGCGTTTCGGAGACGTGAAGGCCAAGGCGATGGATGTCGCCAAAGCGGAGGTCAGGGCGCACTTCAAGAACCCTTCAAGGGCCTTAAGAGCCGGAAGATGAAATGAGTTCGAGCGGATAATCATTGGCATTCCATTGAAAGAGCCCGCCTTACTTGGCGGGCTTCCTTGCTGTCGACTTCTTGGTCGGTTTCGGTTCGCGCGGCGTTCGCGCCAGCCGGCCCATCAGCAGTTCGGCAGCGGACTTAACTTCGTCCGCGCCGATCTCGCGGTTCGGCCTGTCAGTCGAACAGGCTGGACACCGATTGTTCGGAGGCCGTGCGCAGGATGGCTTCACCGATCAGGTCGGCGATGGTCATCACGCGGATGTTCGGCGCGGCCTCGACCGCAGAAGTCGGCTGGATCGAGTCGGTAATGACAAGCTCCTTGAGCTTCGAGCTGGTGATGCGCGAGACCGCGGCACCCGACAGCACGCCGTGGGTGATGTAGGCGGTGACGCTCGTCGCGCCGTTCTCGAGCAGCGCCTCGGCGGCGTTGCAGAGCGTGCCACCGGAGTCGACGATGTCGTCCACCAGGATGCAGTCGCGGCCCTTCACGTCACCGATGATGTTCATCACCTCGGACTCGCCGGGACGGTCACGACGCTTGTCGACGATTGCGAGCGGGGCGTCGATGCGCTTGGCCAGCGAGCGGGCGCGCACCACGCCGCCTACATCCGGCGAAACCACCATGACGTTCTCGGCCTTGTAGTTGACCTTGACGTCGCGGGCCATGACCGGGACGGCGAACAGGTTGTCCGTCGGGATGTCGAAGAACCCCTGGATCTGTCCGGCGTGCAGGTCGAGCGTCAGCACGCGGTCAGCGCCGGCCTGAGTAATGAGGTTGGCGACCAGCTTGGCGGAAATCGGCGTGCGGCCAGAGGTGCGACGATCCTGCCGTGCGTATCCGAAATAGGGGATGACCGCCGTGATGCGGCGAGCCGACGACCGACGGAAGGCGTCGATCATGATCAGCAGCTCCATCAGGTGGTCATTGGCCGGATAGGACGTCGACTGCAGGATGAACACATCCTGGCCGCGCACATTTTCCTTGATTTCAAAGAAGATTTCCTGGTCTGCGAACCGCTTCACAACGGCCTGGCCCAGGGGAATGTTCAGGTATCGGGCAACGGCTTCCGCAAGCACCCGGTTTGAATTGCCCGCAAAGAGCTTCATGGGAGATATCCTCGGCAACTGCCTTCGTTGAGGGCGCTTTTACCGCCAAAGAGCGGCAATGCAAGCTTTGCGTTCCAAAAATCCCCTATTGCATAGCAGCCGTGACTTTCTCGTCACGTCTCAAAATGTGTGCGGTGCGCTCCGGGTTCCGCCGCGGCGCGACCAGGACGCGCGACGTCGCCGATGCGGAGCCGGCCGCTGGGGCTCATGTCCTGCTGCGGGACAGCCAATCGAGCAGACCGTCCACCGTCTTCTGGCCGATCCGGGTCATGGTCTCGGCGTCCACTGCCTGCCATCCGGAGTCGTTGCCGCTCACTCTCTCCTGGCCCTGCAGGCGGTGCAGACGGTTGCCAGCCTTGTCGGTCACGTCCCACACATAGATGACGAGCGTCTGACGATCCTCGTCAACGGTCGAGAAATAGCCGTTCACGACGAGCGTCGCCTTGTCGGAGGTTTCGATCGAAAGACCCCGTTCGCGGGCCCGCTGGTTGAGGCCATTCTGTAGGGGCGAGAGCGCCTCGGCCGGCGTTCCCAGCGCCGAGGCGAAATGCACCCTGGCGACTGCGATGGCTGCCGCCGCAGCCTGCGGGTTGGCGGGGGTGGACTGTGTTGGCATGGCGGCATCAGCCGTTCCCGCAGCAGCATCTGGCGCGGTGGACGTCTCGGCACCCGCCTCGCCGTTCTCCTTGTTCAGGTTGATGGCTTCGGTTCCGGAACACGCGGTCAGAACGAGACTGGCCACCACCAGGCAGCTGGTCAGATACAGTCGCTTCATGCGCTAAAGCCCCCGCTCCAACATTCCTGCGACATCACCCCTCGAACGCTTATTTGACAATCAGATCAAGGCCGTATCGTGACAGGCGGCGAGGTTCTCCCGTCGTGGTGAGATAGGTGCGGCCGAGGGTCATGGCGCAGCCCTGCTCGGAATCCATGATGATCATGTGTGCGAACAGCGTCATGTCCGGTCCGATGGGCTCCGGGTTGCCTGAGTAGAACATCTGCGGCTCCATCCACGACGGGGCGAACCGGGCTCCCACCGAGTAGCCGCAGGCGTTGAGACGATGCTTGGTGAGGCCGTGCGCCTCCATTACCTTGGCATGGGTCTCGAAAACATCGCCGAACGTGTTGCCAGGGGTCAGCACCTTTTCCACCGCCGCCAGCGCTGCAGCAGCGCCCTCATAGAGCTCCTGGTGGGCCTTGGAGACCTTGCCGGTGAGCACGGTCTGCATCATCGGTGCGTGGTAGTGGTGGTAGACGCCCGCCCATTCGAGCGTCAGCTGGTCGTTTTTCGTCAGCTTGCGCCGTCCTGCCTTGTAGCGGCAGAGCAGGGCATCCGGTCCCGAGCCGATGATGAAACCGTTGGCCGGATAGTCGCCGCCGCCGGCGAACACGGCGCCCTGCATTGCCGCCAGAATGGCGGCTTCGTCCGCGCCGGCCTTGATCACCTTGAGGCCGGCGTCGAACGCTTCGTCCGAAAGCTCGGCCGCCCGGACCACCTTCTCGATCTCTGCCGGGCTCTTCACGAGCCGCAGCTTGGGAACGATGGACGAGGCGTCCTCAACCTTGGCGAAGGTCTGGAGCTGCTCGTCGAGCGCTCTCGCATTCCTGCCCGTGAGGCCGTGCGTGTCATATTCGACGCCGATCCTCATGCCGAGAAGGTCGAGATCGTTCAGCAGGTTGCGCAGGTCGGCCGCTGGGTTGGCGCCGTGCCGGTCGTTCCAGAGGACGATGTTCTCGATGATGGAGGTGTGCCGCGCCTGGCGCAGGTCGGCCGAGCGCGTGAGCAGGACCATCTCGCCGTTCGACTTGACCACCAGGCACTGGAAGAAGCAGAAGCCGAACGTATCGTAGCCCGTCAGCCAGTACATGCTCTCCTGGGCAAAAAGCAGGATGGCGTCGAGCTTGCGCTCTGCCATCTCGATCAGGAGGCGATCGCGTCTCGCGTCGAATTCCGCACGGTCAAAGTGCAACCCCATCAACTGTCTCCCAATACAATGACCGAGATCTGTCGGCCGTAGTCCTGTTCACCTCTGTGGGTCGTGCGGCGGTAGGAAAAGAACAGGTCTTCCTCCGCATAGGTGCAGCGCCCGAGACACGAGGCGGTGACTCCGGCGCGGCTCAGGCGGTCGATGGTATATGCGTTGAGGTCGAACAGGGCATGTCCCTCCCGCCCCGAAGGCGCCAGGTAGGCGTCGTTGGCAGGGCTTTCCGCGGTGAGCCGCTCGATGAACTCTGGCCCGACCTCGTAGTTCCGTTGTGAAATGGAAGGTCCCAGCACGGCAATGATGCGACTGCGTTTGGCGCCCAGGCGTTCCATGGCCGCCACGGTGTTCTCCAGCACGCCGCCGACCGCGCCCTTCCAGCCGGCGTGCGCCGCGCCGATCACGCCCGCTTCGGCGTCAGCGAACAGCACGGGGCCGCAGTCGGCGGTGAGCACGCCAAGTGCAAGGCCGGGTGTGGCGGTGACCATGGCGTCCGCCTTCATCTCCTGGGCGCCGACGGGCTGGCTGACGGTCACCACGTCCGGCGAATGGCACTGGTAGACGGTGCACAGCCGGTCCGCCCCGACCCCCATTGCCGCCGCGACGCGGCGACGGTTTTCAAGGACCAGTTCGCGCGCATCGGAGGAGCCCAGGCCAACGTTCAGGCTTGCGTAAAGCCCGCCCGAAACGCCGCCGTTTCGGGTGAAGAAGCCATGGCGGATTCCCCGAACATCCAGCTCTGGCGACCGGATTGGCTCCGGTTTCAAGGCATCCTGCATCAACCGCTCCAGCTTTTCCTCACAAGCGCGGGATCGTGGGGCAGGGGTGTCCGGCTGTCAATCCGGCAGATGGGACTGAGATGTGGGCAAGGGCGAGGCAGCCGTAGGGAGAGACCGTTCTCCCGGAGGAGGGGTTCCTCCGCGTGCGTTGTCTGCCAGATCCCCAAAGCGCCTGTCTCAAGCAAATGTTGCCGGGGTTTCGCCCCGGCGGCGGCCAATACCCCTCCGCCGGCGGCGGCGCTAGAACCCCACCTTCAGTCCGAACGATACCGTGAGGTTCTTTAACGCTGCTCCCCCGGTGCCGTGACTCTGCGTTGTGAAATTCTCCTGCAGGTCCGTTACCCAGAAGTTGCCTGCCATCTCGTCGAATCTCTCGAACTGCGCCGCAGCAAACATTGTCGCCTGAGGGGACAGCTAGTGGTGAACCTCGCCCCTGATCTGCACGAAACGGGCATTATTGTAATCCGTGCTGTAGATCACCTGGCGGCGCCAGTGGCGGTCAGCGTCCTGCGCGCCCACGGTGGCGCCCAACCGTGCCTGGATGGTGATAAGTGTTTGTGCGAACTCGCCGGCCCAGCTTGCGCCTATGAATGCGGCAGGGATCCGTTGTTCGTAGGTCACCCCCAGCATATCCGGGAAGGACCCGGTAAAGTCCCTGAAATCGTTACGGCTGTAAATATATCTTCCTCCGTAACAATTGAACTTGATGGTCGCATATTTCAGGCCGCCATGCAGGTTGATCCTCTGGGCATGGCCTACGTTGAAATCCTGCCCTAAGGCGAGATCGGCGTCGAAGTACCGTTCGACGTCCACGGCTTCGTGATGGGAATAATCCGTCCACTCTTCAAAGCGGAAACTTCTGAACTGGGGTTTGTTGGACAGCCAGTCATAATCGTCCATGCGGGTGGTCGCGAACAGGCCGATCCGGGATCTGACGTCCACCGTCAGTCCTGACGTAGATCTGAAGTCAATCCCGCCAATGAAGACCGGCATCTGGGATTTCCAGATCAGGTGGCTAATTCTGTCCCCGTCCACATAAACCTTCTCGTCAGCCCGAATCCATGAATAGCCGATCTCATAGGCTGTTCTCACATCCTCGATGCCCCAAGTATTCGCGGGGCGGGGGCTGTAGTCAGCGGCGTGGGCGCCTTCCGAAAGTGCAATTGTAAAAATAATTGTTTTAAGAATTTTTCGCATTATATATTATTTTGTAATAGTATGTTTCTGATTATATTAAAAAAACAACATCATAAATACCTCTGGTATTCTAATTTGTTTTGCCGTGCAAGCATTCATTGTCCAGGCGCGCAGACGCCTCGGAAAAAGCTGTGTGCGTTTTACCTGGAACGCCAGGCGAGAGTGGATCAGAGCGGGTTTTGGTTCAGGATCGGCGCCTGAACGGGATGTCCATCGGGGGGCAAGGCGTTCGTTCGACCGCATGGCGGCCGGCCGGCAAGAGCATCCGCTTCTGTAGCAGGATCAGGCGGCCGGCGGGGGACGGGGCGCGTCTCCCGCGCGAAGGTGGCTCGGGCTGGGTCACGATGCCCAGCAGAGTCTTCACCTGCGTGCGGCTGTCGCCCGACGAGCGCAGATGTCGGCGCAGTTCCGGGACAGGAGGAAACCAGGTTTCACCCGGAACTGTACCGGAATGAAGCTCTAGAACCTGACCTTGAGGCCAAACGAGACAGTGAAGCTCTGTAAAGCCGCTCCTTCCACGGAATCCGAGTCCGGGTCGCGCCGGTTCGTCCGCATGTCCGTCGCCCGGTCAATTCCCAACATTTCAAAATGTCGTTCGAAGTCTGCCGCGGCGAAGATCGCGGCTTGCCCGGACAGTTGGTGTTGCATCTCGGCTCGAAGCTCCAGAAAGGGAGCACTCTCAAGCCGGGTCTGAAAGAGAAGGGGGCGCAGCCAGTGCCAGTCGGTGTCCCGCGCATGGAATGTCGCGCCGGCGCGAGCCTCGGCCGTGAGCCGGATATTCGTGAACGTTCCGCTCCACCGCAGGCCGGCGAAGGCAGCCGGGATCTTCTGTTCGTAGAAGATGTTCGGCACATCGGGAAAGGTGCCGCTGACGTCCCTGAAACCGTCTTTGCTGTAGGTGAAGGTGCCCCCGTAGCTGTTGAACTTGATGTTCGTGTACTTCAGACCGCCGCTCAGGTTGAGAGTGTTGTCGTCGTTGAGGACAAAGTCATAACCGATCGCTATGTCTCCGGTGAAATAGCGCTCCAGCTCGACGGAGTGATGGGAGTGGTGCGTCCAGTCCTCGAAGCGATAACTCTTGAAATAGTCGTCGATCCAGTCGTAGTCGTCCATCTTGCCGGTCCCGGCGACGCCGACCCGGGCTCTGGCGACCACCGTCAGCCCCGTGTCCGATCTGAAGTCGATTTCCCCACTAATGACGGGTGTCTGTGACTTCCAGATCAGATGGCTGATCCTGTCGCCCTCGGCGTAAACCCTTTCGTCGGCCCGTATCCACGCATAGCCAATACCCGCGGAAAGCCTCAGGTTTCCTTCATCCTTGGGCTGGAATAAATGGTCTGCAGCTTGAGAATGTCCTGAAAGAGCAACAGTCGACAATATGACGGGTAGCAATATCTTCGTTGTTGCAGAAAAGCTTTTACCGAAGGATCTGACTCCTTTCATGCAGCCCGGCCCCCATACAAATGGTTTTGCAGAAGTGTTTCGTTGTGCGGTTGACCTTCTTGCCATAAAATCATTGCGCGCGGAATCGTCTGGCGCGAAAACTTCGTTGATGGATCGTGACAGGATATGCAGTAGCCGTCAGGATCTGCGAAGCGGCTCGCTGTTCCGGCATGTGGTCGGATGGATCAGAACGGGTTGTTGGTCACCATCAGCACCTTGAACAGGGTGCCCATCTGGTCCGGCCCGGCGAGGCGTTCGACCGCGTCGCGGATCGATTCCTGCACGGTTTTGCTCTTGCCTGCGCCAAGCCGCCCGGCGCGCTCGAGCAATCCGAGCCCGAGCAGGAAATCGCCCTGCGTTGTGAGCGCCGTTGCGAGGCCATGCCTGCGGGCGACGCGGGCAAGCGCCTCGAAGTCCACATGGGACGTGACGTCGGCCTCGCCCGGGTGCGCCAGCACGTCGTCATAGGCATGTCGGCGGACCGCCTGCAGGGTGTCGCCCACGCCGCTGCGCTCGTAACCGTAATCGATGAACAGACCGGCGCCTCCCTGGCGGCCGAGCCGCTCGGCGATCACGTCCATCAGCGCCTCCCGCGCCGGTGAAATCTCCATGACGGAGCCTTCCGGGGTCCCGGTTACGCCGGGTGGAAGCGCATTGGCGTCGAGCCCGGCCGCACCGGCGAAGAATGCGAGCTCTCCCTGTTCGTCGAGGCCCACGACCCGCTCGCGCCAGCCATTCGCCGTCTTCACGAACTGCCGCATCGGCAGCGCATCGAACAGTTCATTGCCGACGATGAACAGAGGCCCCAATGGCAGGGCCCCAAACCGGTCGTACCATTCGAGGGAAATGGTGCGGGCGGCTTCCGCCAGCGTCCGCTTCTGCACCTCGATCAGCCGGCTGCTTGCTTCCACCAGCGCGAAACGGGCCTCACGCGCGAAAGCGGGGTCGAGGCGGCTCACGGTGCGCAGGAGATCCTTCATCAACGTGCCGCGGCCGGGACCGATCTCGGCGATGATGGGATTGCGCGGCGATCCGGCAGACTTCCACCGGGAATAGATCCACACGCCGATCAGCTCGCCGAACATCTGGCTGATTTCCGGCGCGGTGATGAAGTCGCCTTCCGTCCCGAACGGCTCCCGCGTCGTGTAGTAGCCAAACTCGGGGTCGAGCAGGCAGTGCGCCATGTACTCGGCCACGCTGATGGGCCCTGTAGCCTCGATCAGCCGCTTGAGCTTTTCCTTCAGTTTCGTCACGCCTCACCTGCTCCCAGCGGGTTCAGTGCTGCTCTGCTGCCGCAGGCTCAGGCCGCGGGGCGCTGAGCATCGCCCACAGGCCGATGAGCACCATTGGCAGGCTCAGCACCATGCCCATCGTCAGCCAGCCGCCGGCGAGATACCCGATGTGTGCATCCGGCTCGCGGAAGAACTCGACGAAGATGCGCGCCAGCCCGTAGCCGAACACGAAGGCGCCGCCGACGAACCGCGGGCGCTTCAACATGTGGAAGCGGTGCGTGAGCACCCGCAGCGCGAGGAACAGCGCCAGCCCTTCCAGCGAGGCTTCGTAGAGCTGGCTGGGATGGCGGGGCAGGGGACCTCCATCCGGGAACACGATGCCCCACGGCATGTCGGTGGGCCTTCCCCACAACTCGGAATTGATGAAATTGGCGATGCGCACGAGGCCAAGTCCGACCGGTGCGGTGGCCGCTACCACGTCGATCATGCTCCAGGGATTGATCTTCCTGCGGCGAGCAAACAGCACCATCGCCAGAATTGTTCCGATGAGACCGCCGTGGAAGGACATGCCGCCATTCCACACCTCGATCAGCGAAACCGGATTGGCGAGGAACCTTTGCAGGTCGTAGAACAGCACATAGCCGATCCTTCCGCCCACGATCACGCCGATCGCGGCCCACACCACGAAGTCGTCAAGGTCGATGGGCTTCATGGGCGGTGCGTTGTTGGCCCACAAGGCCGGCGTGTTCACCATCCGCTTGGCATACCACCAGGCGAACAAGATGCCGACGATGTATCCCAGCCCGTACCACCGGATGCCGAGCGGTCCGATCTGAACGATGACGGGATCGATGTTGGGAAACGGCAATGCCGCCAGGTGTAGCAGGAGGTAGTCGCTCAAGTCGGTGGCTCCGGTTTCCGTGTGCAGGAAGCTTATGGCCTTCCTTCAGCCTATGATCAACCCGCCGCACGCGGTCAAGGCGCCGGGCCTCCCGGCCGGTAACGTCTGGTAAAGCCTGAGTGGTTGCAGCCGTCTGGCGGCCTTGCATTCAATGCTTTTCGGCCCTACTTGCACGTCAGGATCAGGAGAAAACCACCATGACTAACGGCCCCAATCGTATCCTCGATGAATTCGCGAAATTGGTGACGGACGCGGCGGGCGCCGCCCAGGGCGTGCGCCAGGAATTTGAAGCGGTCTTCCGCAGTCAGATCGAGCGCCTTCTCAACTCGATGGACCTCGTGAAGAGGGAAGAGTTCGATGCCGTGCGCGACATGGCCGTCAAGGCGCGTGAAGAAAACGCGATTCTCGCTGCCCGCGTGACGGCTCTGGAAGAAAAGCTCGCCCAGATTGCTCCGAAGAGCGAAAATTCAGAAGTCTGAGGAAAAATTTTCGTTATCCCGCGCGCCTGTGAACAGTCCTGAAAAAGCGTTCTGCGAGAGTCGCTTAGGGTTCCTCTGAAGTCCCGTTACGGTAGCCAATATCCACATACATAACCCTCCATAAGCAAAAAAGGGGCTGTTCACGGACTCTCGCTTCAATACACTGAAAACACTGCATGATTCGATATGCGTCGGGTTGGGGCGGAGCCCGTTTGTATTGTGTCTCCTCTCGCTCCGCTTCGTGCACAGAGTTTGTGTCGTGAGTTGAAGCTGCCGGTCATAAGGCGGGGCGTGCCTGCGTGCGCTCCGGCAAAACGGGATAACGAATTATATGAGCCTTGTTGAATTTGACATCGCCAGAGATGCCCACCCAGTGGACATTATCGAGCATGTGGCAAGCACAAACGACTGGAGCTTTGAGCGCAACGGGGAAGACGAAATCTCGATTTCCGTCGCGGGCACGTGGACGGATTACCAGGTTTCGTTCTCTTGGATGGAGGAGTTCGAGGCGCTCCACATAGCCTGTGCGTTTGAGCTCAAGGTTCCGGCGGGCCGTCAGCTTGAGGTCATGCGCCTCATTTCCCTGGTGAATGAGCAGATGCTCTTCGGCCATTTCGACCACTGGGAGCGCGAAGGCGTGATCATGTTCCGCCAGGCGCTCATGCTGCCGGGCGGGCTGGAGCCGACGGGGCATCAGGTGGAAGTGATGCTCAAGAGCGCCCTGGAGGCTTGCGAGGCCTACTATCAGGCGTTCCAGTACGTGACCTGGTCCGACACGACGGCCCAGGAGGCGCTGAAGAGCGTCCTTTTCGAGGTTTCCGGAACCGCCTGAGCCCGGCATCGCCCTTCACGCAATCGGCTCGGGGTGAGGGGCGGAAACAGATTGGCACGGCGGAGGGGTGCACACCGGGCCAAAGAGGTTTCCTGTAGCAATCATCTCGTCCCCACGGCCTGCCTCGGGCAGTCCACCGTCTTGGCGTGGCTGGGACGTTTGTCCTCGGCCCTTCTTTCCGCCGTGGTCACGTTGGAGCAGGGTAGGGAGATGGCTGATGCCAATCTACGGCGCTGCTGAAGCGGTGGCCTGTTCATTTCGGCGGTTTGGCAGGCGGGGCCGGATTGCGCTACAAGGCTCCAACGATTGCAATAACACGGGGGAACCATGAGCGAGACACTTGCGCCGCAGATCGTCTTCGACGACTTTCTGAAGGTGGATATCCGCGCCGGAACGGTAATTCATGCCGAACCTTACCCGGAAGCGCGCAAGCCCGCCATCAAGATGCAGATCGATTTCGGTCCGGAAATCGGCGTCAAGAAATCATCTGCCCAGATTACCGCGTATTATACGCCTGAGCAGCTTATCGGGCGCCAGGTCATGGCCGTGGTGAATTTCCCGCCGCGCCAGATCGGGAAGTTCATCTCCGAAGTTCTTACGCTCGGTTTTGCCGATGAGACCGGCGCCATCGTGCTGGCCAATGTCGACCGGCCGGTGCCGAACGGGGCGCGTCTCTGCTGACTCGGTTTCGGGATAGTCGGAGATCGCTCCCGCCGCTCTGGCGACGGGGGCAGCTTCCGGCAGGCAGATTTCCTTGAAACACTTTGAGAGGCAACAGGCTCTCCCGTTGACGGAGGGGCTTGGTGTCGTTTCCCGGCCTTGGGAAAGGGGATGCTTGCCCTTTTGTTCGACGCCGGACGATCCAGCACGAGGAGAGCCCTTCCGCATTTGGGGCGCAGATGCCGTGAGCGCACCGTCGTAAATCGTTGCCGCGTTGTGGCGGAGGTTTTGGCGGACCTCTCGGGCATTTGATCAGGCCGCCTTTTCTCGCCTGATCCTGAAAAATCTTTCCCGATGCTCCGCCCGATTGAAACCAATCGGCCGCCTGCGCGTTAAAATCGCCGGAAAAGCAAGTGTTTAGGGAAGGACGAAATTCCTCGTTATTTGGCTTGCTAAATATTTCCGTTGTGTCTGAATGGACAGGTTTCAGCAGGAGGGAGTGAAATCACATGGACGACGCAGGTATTGGCTGGATTGCCGCCATCATTATTGGCGGACTGGCAGGTTGGATTGCATCCAATTTCATGAAGAGCGATACCGGAATCTTCATGAATATTGTTCTCGGTATTGTTGGAGCTGCGGTCGCCAGCTTTCTCTTCGGGTTGCTGGGCGTTTCGTTCGGCGGCTGGCTCGGCTATCTGATTGCCGGCTTCATAGGTGCGTGCATCCTGATCGGTGCTGCGCGCGCCATACGGGGCTGATCGACCGCAACCGTTCCGCCCCCGGCATGATCTGTCGGGGGCTTTTTCTTGTCGGAAATTCCCGCAGGAGGGGGAGGCTCCCGCTTTTCCATTCCCGCCCGCCGTCTCCCGCGCGATCCCGTTTGGACCGGTATTGTGGCGGGTTTGCCGGCGGCGTTGTCAGCAGTTGCAGACTTACGTTTAAGCAAGCATTGTGGTAGCGAACTTCAGATGATCGGCGTCGGCGGGTCATCGGACCGGCTGACGATTGGAGTGCCAGACGTGCGCGAACTATTGTTGTTGCGCCATGCCGAGGCTTTGAACGAGAGTCCCACCGGGGACGACATCGGACGTCCGCTTTCCGCGCGCGGGCACGACATCGCGCTGCGTCTTGGTCAGGCTCTCGCGGGCAGGGGGTGGATACCGCAGCAGGCACTCGTGTCCTCGTCGGTACGTACGCGCCAGACCTGGGCAGGAGTGTCCCAGGGCGTCGGGGATCGTGCCCCGCAGGCGGTGTTCGCCGACCGCCTCTATGATGCAACCGCGGGCCGCATTCTCGATCTCATCCGTACCATCTCCGACGATGTGAGCTCCCTGGCGGTCGTCGGACACAATCCCTCGATGCACGAGCTGGCACTGCGGCTCTGTGGCGATGACTCGGAGCCGGAGGCGGTCCGGCGACTTCGCTTGCCGTTTCCGGCTGCGGGGCTGGCCCGGTTTGAATTTGACGGTCCCTGGGAACACCTTAACCCTTACGCGGCACGGCTCACTCACTTCCTGCATCCGCAGGACATTCCGGATTAGATCGCAACCTAGGCGGGACATGTGTCATGACGACGATCCGAACAAGCCTCGATCTTCTGAAACGTTTGTCGGTTGCTTTCCTCATCGTTGCCGTGGCCTCCACCGCCCATGCTGCCCGCTGGGAACTGGAAAATGGAATGGCGATCACGCCGCCCGCGGTCACGAGCAGCAATATCCTTCAGCTCGAGATCGGCTGCGGCGATCCCTATCACATTGCCGTTTTTGCGGAGCATGGGCCGGTGCTGACGAAGGACGGCAGGGGAGAGCCTGACTATTTCTACGAGCGCGGCCGCATCCTGGCCGTGATCGACGGCTCGGAATTTCCGCTTGTGGCTGCCGGCTCCGGCGACGCGGTGATCCTCCTTTCGGAGGGCCCGGCCGAGGACAACTATCTGGCCGATATCGACGAGGAGTTCATTGAGGCCCTGCTCAACGGCTCGGAGCTTTTGCTGCGCTTCGATCTCCTGCCGGAAAACGCTGCCGATGACTCGCCCTACGAGACCTACGCGCTGTTCGCCCTGGCTGGCGGCAGGGAACTGATCGAAGAGGCGCTGAAGGAGTGTCGGCACTGACACCCTGCTGTCAGCAGGATTGGCCGAGGCTGGGGGTGGGCTCCCTCAGCCCCTTTCCATTTCCGTGTTAAGTCCCCATATTCCGCGCATGGCTAAATCATCCTCTCCCAAGAAAGTCTCCGGCTTCGCGGAACAACCGCAACCGCCGCTCTCGGGCATTACGTTGTCCGGATCCATCTCCGACTGGGCGGAAGAGATAACGCGTGCGGCGGAAGAGCCTGTTGCCCCCCCCGCACGGGAGAGGAAATCCGCGTCGGGACAGTCTGCCTCCTCAAAGGCGTCGTCCCCGAAGTCTGCCGCGAAATCGGTAAAGAAGGCGCTTGAGCGCTCGACGGCGCCGGGCCGCACGGCCCGCGGCACCTCCATGGGGGGCGCCGCCACGGCGCGGGAGCGCGCGGCCGCCGGCCTCAACCCCGTGCCCGGCCTTGACATATCTCTGGAAGAAGCGGAGTCGCTCACCCCGGGCAGCGGCGTAACCGCCACCGTGGCGGCGCTAACCCGTCTGATCGAAGGGGGAGACCCGAACCTCAGGGCCAACTGGAAGCCGCACCGGCCTGCCCGTCCGCCGAAGACGGAGGGCGGCATTCCCTTCCGCATGGTCACCGACTACAAGCCCGCCGGCGACCAGCCGCAGGCCATTCAGGATCTGGTGGAAGGTCTGAAGAGCAATGAACGCACCCAGGTACTTCTGGGCGTTACCGGTTCCGGCAAGACCTTCACCATGGCGAAGGTGATCGAGGCGACGCAGCGCCCGGCGATCATCCTCGCGCACAACAAGACGCTTGCGGCTCAGCTCTACGGCGAGTTCAAGTCCTTCTTCCCGAACAACGCGGTCGAGTACTTCGTCTCCTACTACGATTACTACCAGCCGGAGGCCTACGTCCCGCGCACGGATACCTATATCGAGAAGGAATCCTCGATCAACGAGCAGATCGACCGCATGCGCCACGCGGCCACTCGCGCGCTGCTGGAGCGCGATGACGTGATCATCGTCGCCTCGGTCTCCTGCATCTACGGTATCGGCTCGGTGGAAACCTACACCGCCATGACCTTCCAGATGGAGGTGGGTGATCGTCTGGACCAGCGCCAGCTTCTGGCCGACCTCGTGGAGCAGCAGTACAAGCGCCGCGATGCCGACTTCACCCGCGGCTCCTTCCGTGTGCGCGGCGACACGATCGAGATCTTCCCGGCTCACTTGGAGGACCGCGCCTGGCGCATCTCGCTGTTCGGCGACGAGATCGAGGCCATCACCGAGTTTGACCCGCTCACGGGCAAGAAGACCGGCGACCTGAAGTCGGTCAAGATCTACGCGAACTCGCACTATGTGACGCCGCGGCCGACCCTCAACCAGGCGATCAAGAGTATCAAGGAGGAGCTGAAGCAGCGCCTCGACGAGCTTACCCGCGCTGGTCGTTTGCTGGAGGCGCAGCGCCTGGAGCAGCGCACGCGCTTCGACCTCGAGATGCTGGAAGCGACCGGCTCATGCCCCGGCATCGAGAACTATTCGCGCTACCTGACCGGCCGCAAGCCGGGCGAGCCGCCGCCCACCCTCTTTGAATATGTGCCGGACAACGCCATCGTCTTCATCGACGAGAGCCACGTCACCATCCCGCAGATCGGCGGCATGTACCGCGGCGACTTCCGCCGCAAGGCGACACTGGCCGAGTACGGCTTCCGCCTGCCGTCCTGCATGGACAACCGCCCTCTGCGCTTCGAGGAATGGGACGCCATGCGCCCGCAGACCATCTGCGTGTCGGCGACCCCCGGCGCCTGGGAGATGGAGCAGTCCGGCGGCGTGTTCGCCGAGCAGGTCATTCGCCCGACCGGCCTCATCGACCCGCCCGTCGAGGTCCGTCCGGCCAAGAGCCAAGTGGACGATGTGCTGGGCGAGATCCGGGAGACCACGCGGCGGGGCTACCGTTCGCTGGTCACGGTGCTCACCAAGCGCATGGCCGAGGACCTCACCGAGTACCTGCACGAACAGGGCGTCAAGGTTCGCTACATGCACTCGGACATCGACACGCTCGAGCGCATCGAGATCATCCGCGACCTGCGTCTCGGCGCCTTCGACTGCCTGGTCGGCATCAACCTGCTGCGTGAGGGCCTCGACATTCCGGAATGCGGCCTGGTCGCCATTCTCGACGCTGACAAGGAAGGCTTCCTGCGTTCCGAGACCTCGCTCATCCAGACCATCGGCCGCGCTGCCCGTAACGTTGATGGTCGCGTAATTCTCTACGCCGATCAGATGACCGGCTCCATGGAGCGCGCCATCGCCGAGACCAACCGCCGCCGCGAGAAGCAGCAGGCATACAACGAGGCGCACGGCATCACGCCGGAGAGCGTGAAGAGAAGCATCGGCGACATTCTGGACTCCGTCTACGAGCGCGACCACGTCCGCGCCGACATCCCGTCGGTCGGTGGCCAGCCCGTCAACAACCTGGTCGGCAACAACCTGCAGGCCCACCTCGAATATCTCGAGAAGGCCATGCGTGATGCCGCCGCGGACCTCAATTTCGAGGAGGCCGCCCGCCTGCGAGACGAGATCAAGCGCCTGCGCGAGCTGGAACTCGCCGTCCTCGACGCCCCCCTCGCGCGCAATGCAGGCGTGGAAAACACCAGGTCCGCCCGCCGCAATGCGGCGAAGGGCAGGGAGGGTGACGCCAGCATGGCTGCGGAAGCCGGGATGGCTGCAAGCCCTAGTACCGCCGCGAAAACCACGACGACCTACTCTGCGCCGGCTGGCACAAGACCAAGTCTTTTCCGCAAGCCCGACCTCGACGAGATGGGCACCTCGGGTGACCATGCAGTCCCTGCGGGACGCGGCTCGCTCTTCCGCAAGAACACGCTGGACGAGATGACCGTCCGCCGCACGGAGAAGCCGCTGGGCAAGCCTCAGCCGGACCAACCGGACGACCCGATCCTGCGTCGCGGCCGCATCGGCATTGGCTCCTACGAGGACCCGGTCGAGGAAAAGGCCCGCCGTCGCCGCCCGAAGAAGACCGGACGTCCTGGGCGCTGAGATCTTCGCGGCCGCGGCTGCGGCGCGTCAGGCCGTATCGGCATTGGCTCACGCGGCGAGCTGGTCGAGGAGAATACCTGCCGCCAAAGAAGGCCGCCGACGTGTTACCGCCCTTATCGGCGGGTATTCTTCGGCGGCGGCGGGCCTTCTCCTCGACCGTCCCTCAGGAACCGAGCCCGATGTTGCAGCGCCCCAGCACGCCACGGTGTTTCAGCGAGAGATCGGAAGCCTTGCCTCTAGGGTTGGCCGGTCTTCGCCGGGAGGAGCGTTGATTAGTTCGCATGTCGCTTCCTTGACTCGATACACGCGATGATTGAAGATTGTCGATGGCAGGTTGTCCGGAGACAGGGCAATGCTCAAGAGCACGGCGGATCATTACGGCTCAGTGGCGGTCACTATTCACTGGCTGACGGCCATTCTGATTGTCATCGTGCTGGGCACTGGCTTCAACGCGGCGGACCGCTTGGACGACGCGGGCAAGGTCCAGCTATTGCGCGTCCACATTCCCGCGGCGGTTTTGGTCCTGCTGCTGACCCTGTTCCGCATCTTTTGGTGGGTGGCGTGGGACCGGAAGCCAGATCCCGTGGCGGGTATTCCACCGTGGCAGGAGGCGACTGCGCGACTCGTCCATGTTCTGCTGTATGCGCTGGTCTTCGTGATGGTCGGGAGCGGCATCGGCATGGTAGCGTTGAGCGGGGCGGGCGAAGTGATCTTCGGCGGAGCCGCGCTGCCGCTGCCCGATTTCCGGCACTTTGCGCCCCGTGCGCCCCACGGCATTGGTGCCAATCTGCTTGTGCTTCTGCTGCTTCTACATGTTGCCGCGGCGCTTTATCACCAGTTCATCCGCCGCGATGGTATGCTCGCCCGCATGTGGTACCGCCGCTGAGCCGGCGGGCTTTCCAGAGTCTTGGGCCCGCCAGCTGAACCCACGGGAACGGCAAGGCCTGGGGCGGCTGCATGGCCATGGCAGCGGACGGTCCGGTTGGCGCCTAAGGGAAGGATCGCACCCGGCGCTCCGTTCACCGCGCCTAAATAGAGGCAAGCTGGAGAGACCGGCTCACGCCCGCCGCAGGTCGGAACTGCCGGCCTCGGGCTGCTGCCGCCCGGCGCCCAGCGCCCGGGCCTTGAGTTCGCGGAACTTTCCGGACAACTGCTCCAGCTTCGCCTCCCATTCGGGATCGGGCGTCTGGCCCTCGATAGTCGTGAAATAGACCTCCATCAGGCAGGTGATGGCGAAGGGCTCCAGCAGCGCCGCCTTGACGCTCCACGCGAAGATCAGCGCGAAGATGAAGCCGCCTGCCGCCCACGCACCCGGCATCAGGTAGACGACGAGGGCCGCCGGTGCCAGCATGATGACGAAGACCACGATGCTGAGACCATACACGATGACGGCGAGCCAGGCGGCATTCTTGAGCAACGTCTTGTAATTCTGGCCGTAGAGCACGAGGGCCGTCCTGGCGGAATCCCACGGATTGGCCGAACGGGTGCGGATCGCATAGGCGAGGATCACCTCGTCGATGAAGCCCACCGCCACTCGCAGGAAACCGTGGATGATGTCGGCGAGCTGCTTGCCGCCGGGAATCGGCAGAATGCCGAGGATCCCCCGCGCCAGTCCGGTGATGGCGCGGATCACGCCCTTCACCAACTGGTCGATTGCGAAGAGCACGTTGGCCTGGACGAACCGCTCCTTCACCACCGCGGTGGCGTGCGCAACCTGCGACTGGCCGGCGGGCAGCGGCTTGCCGTCCAACAGCTCCACCAGCACGGCGATGTGCCCGGCCTTGACCATATACAGGATGTACTCCCGCGCCCAGTAGAGCGCCGCGCTGAACAGCCCGAGCCCGATCAGGCCGCCCCAGACCGAACTCGTCGTCCGGAATTCTTCATCGCCAAACAGCCCGAACGTATAGCCGGCGCCGGCGCCGACGCCGGTTGCAAGCACATACCCCACCGCAATTCCGAAATAGACCGCGATCCTGAGCAGGATAAAGGGTGCTGTTTGCGCCATTAGGCCGAGCGCCCGGCCAATGCTGAAGTCCCACATGGCTCCCCCCCGGAGGTTTTCTTGTCCATCAGAGTAATCCATAAAACAATTGACCGCAAAATAGGCAATGTTTCAGCCAAGGCATGTAAACAGTACGGTGTGCATGTGCCTGGAGGATAAAGAAAAGCCCGGCGGCGACCGGGCTTTGTCATGAAACCGGTATTCTCTTACACGTAACTGTCCAGACCCGCCCTCACCAGGTCGAGGGGAGTGCGTTGCCCTGCCTCCCAGGACCGCATGATATGGGTGGCGATGCGTTCGCGGGCGATCCGGTCGTCGCGGGCGATGCCGAGTTCTCCGCATACGGCTTCGACCACCGCGCGAATGCTGGCCATGTCATTGGCATCGTAAATGCCGGCTTCCTTCAGCTCGGATGCGATCATTTCACGGCCTCCTTCCGAGATGCCGGCGGTAAACACGGTTCTCATCCCGCTACGGCAACCAGAAAAATGCGTTCACATCGGTATGTGCTCGTCTTTTTCAGGCAAAATTATCGTTGATTCGCGGAGATTTCGCGTCAAGCCAAAAAATTAAGGAATGGTTAACGCAATGATCAAATCTTTCCTTTATCGCGTTGCGTAATGTGACGTGATGAACTGCCTTGCCGCGAAAGAATGCGCGCGGCGAAACTTTCCATACTGAACGGCATTGCCTACAAATGGTGACGGAAAAGTCGGGGGGCGGGGAGCCGGCTGTTCACGAAAGGGAGGACACATGAAGATTGCGGTTCTCGGCGGGGATGGTTTCATCGGTTGGCCGACCTCACTGCACCTTTCGGCTCGCGGCCATGAAATCCACATCATCGACAATCTTTCGAGGCGCTGGATCGACACCGAACTCGGCGTTCAGTCCCTGACGCCGATGGATTCCATCCAGGAGCGCACGCGGGTCTGGCATCAGGAGACGGGGCGGCGCATCCATTTCCATCTGCTCAATCTGGCGAGCGAGTACGAACGGCTGAAGGCGTGGCTTGCCGAGCACCGGCCCGACGCGATCATTCATTTTGCCCAGCAGCGCGCCGCGCCTTATTCGATGAAGAGTGACCGGCACAAGAATTACACGGTCAACAACAACGTCAATGCCACCCACAATGTGCTGAACGCCATCGTGGAAGTGGGGCTTGACGCCCATCTCGTTCATCTCGGCACCATGGGCGTTTACGGCTATTCCACCATTGGCGCGGCCATCCCGGAGGGATACCTGAACGTGGGCATCGAGGCCGCGTCGGGTGAGGTGGTACAGCAGGAGATCCTGTATCCGGCCAATCCCGGCTCGATCTACCACATGACCAAGTGTCTGGATCAGCTGCTTTTTCAGTTCTACGCGAAGAACGATGGCGTGCGCATCACCGATCTTCACCAGGGCATCGTCTGGGGAACCCATACGGAAGAGACGCGCTTCCATCCGCAGCTCATCAACCGCTTCGACTACGACGGTGACTACGGCACGGTGTTGAACCGCTTCCTGATCCAGGCGGCGATAGGCTATCCGCTGACAGTCCACGGCACGGGCGGGCAGACGCGCGCCTTCATCCACATCCAGGATTCGGTCCGCTGTATCGAGATTGCGCTCCAGAACCCGCCGAAGCGCGGCGACCGCGTAAAGATCTTTAACCAGATGACCGAAACGCACCGTGTTCGCGATCTCGCCGAGCTGGTCGCGAAGCTGACCGGTGCACGGGTCGCCTACCTGCCAAACCCGCGCAAGGAAGCGCCGGAGAACGACCTCATCGTGCGCAACGATCAGTTCCTCGCGCTCGGTCTCAACCCGATCACACTTCAGGAAGGACTACTGGCCGAAGTGGTCGACGTGGCGCGCAAGTATGCCTATCGTGTCGATCGTTCGCGGATACCCTGCGTGTCGGCCTGGACGAAGGACATCGCCCCGACCATCGAACGTGATCCGGAAGGCAGGCGCCTGAAGAGTGTCGGTTAGGCCTGTCACAGTTCCTGAAGCGGAGCGCCTCTTGCGATACGCCTATGTCACGCTGGTGACCAACGCCGATTACGCCAAGGGCGCGCTGGCGCTGGTCCATTCCTTGAGAAACACGGGCACCGGGGCGGACATCGTCGTGCTGCACACCGGAGGTGTGGAAGGAAATGCGCTCCGTCCCCTCGAGGTCTTGGGTGCGCGCCTGGTGGAAGCGGATCTGCTGCCCACATCCACCGAATTCAACGAACGCCACCAGCGCGAACGCATTCACGCGCTCGCGCCGTTTACCAAGGGCGGCAAGCCGGCCTTTCACACGCCGCTCGACAATTTCGTCAAGCTGCGCCTCTGGACGCTGGTGGAATACGACCGCGTGGTCTTCATCGATGCCGATGCCATCGTCATCCGCAACATCGACCGGCTGTTCACCTATCCCGAGTTTTCCGCCGCGCCGAATGTCTACGAAAGCCTGAAGGACTTCCACCGGCTCAACTCGGGCGTCTTCGTCGCCGCCCCGTCGATGGATACATACGACGCGATGCTGAAGGCGCTCGACGCGCCGGGCGCCTTCTGGCCGCGGACGGACCAGACCTTCCTTCAGACCTACTTCCCTGGCTGGCATGGCCTGCCGGTCTTCTACAACATGCTTCAGTATGTCTGGTTCAACCTGCCGGACCTGTGGGACTGGCGGTCGGTCCATGTTGTCCATTACCAGTATGAGAAGCCCTGGCAGGAGAACCATCCGAAGCGGGAACGGCTCCGGCCCCTCATTGATCTCTGGTTCGCCTGCTATGAGGGCAGGGCCATTCCCGATCCTGATCGGCTTCCCAATCCGTCATGAAAAAGGCAGTTGTCTCCGGTGGAACGGGTTATGTCGGGCGGTTCATCGTCGAGGATCTGCTCGCCGCCGGCTATGACGTGACGGTGCTGAACCGCACGGCCCCGCCGGTGGGCTATTTCTCCGGGGCAGTGGCCTTCGCGCGGCTGCAACTCGGCGATACCCCGGTTTCACCAACGCTCTTCGATGGAGCGTCCTTCTTCGTCCACGCGGCGTTTGACCATGTTCCCGGCAGGTATCGCGGCGGGGAGGGGGATGATCCGGAAGGTTTCCGCCGCCGCAACGCGGCGGGTAGCATTGCGCTCTTCGAGGCGGCAAGAGCAGCGGGTGTCAGTCGCGCTGTTTTCCTGTCGAGCCGCGCCGTCTACGGTCCGCGTCCGCCCGGCGTGCTGCTTGATGAGGATGATATGCCACGGCCCGACACACTCTACGGTTTGGCGAAGCTCGAGGTCGAACAGGCACTTGCCGCGCTGGGTGGGGGCGCTTTTCATGGCGTGACCCTGCGGGTAACCGGGGTCTATGGACCCGCCGGTCCGGGGCGGGAGCACAAATGGGCCTCCCTCTTTGCGGATTATCTCGCCGGACGGCCGCTCCCCCCGCGCGCGGGAACGGAAGTGCACGGCAGCGATGTGGCGTCTGCTTTTCGCCTGGTATTGGAGATGCCCGACCCGCCGCCGCCGGTTCTCAACGTCTCGGACCTTCTGCTGGACTGGCGCGACCTGCTCGCCATCGTGCGCGACCTTTCCGGCAGCTTGCACGAACTGCCGCCCCGCGCGGACGCTTCGGCGGTCAACGCCATGCGGACGGATCGCCTGCGGGCGCTGGGCTGGAAACCGGGGGGTATGGCGCTGCTGCGGTTGACTGTTGCACGGCTTCTCGGATCTTCTATGGGGGTTGGGTAAACGGATTTGCAGCAGCAGGAGGATGTTCCGCGCTCAAACGGAACGTGTCTCCATTGATTGAGAACAGAGGATTTCTTGAATGTCCGAAGCTTTTCCGCAGGGTGAGCTGACCTTGAGAACGCAGGCCATGCCTGGTGACGCCAATGCCGCCGGCGACATTTTCGGTGGCTGGGTGATGTCGCAGATGGATATTGCCAGCGGCATCCGCGCGGCCGAACGCGCCAAGGGGCGCGTCGTGACGGCGGCCGTTCGTGAGATGGCCTTCCGCAAGCCCGTGAAGATTGGCGATACGCTGGCGGTTTACACGCAGATTTCCAGGATCGGCCGCACGTCGATCACCTTGCAGGTGGAAGCCTGGGTGCGCCGTTACCTCACGCATCGGCTTGAACTGGTGACGAGCGCGGAATTCGTGATGGTGGCGCTGGATGAAACAGGTCGCCCGACTCCGGTTCCGCCGGAGGGATAGGACCATCGCCCGCCCATGGGCTTGCGCTGAGGGCCGGGCGACCGTCACCCGGCGGCCGCCCGCGGGGCTCGGGTGAGCCCCGAAGGGCTCTGAGATATTTTTGATCGGAATGGCGGCTTCTGGAGTCGGCATCAATCCCGTGGCCGCCCGGCCCCTTCTGAGGGTGGTGCCGGTCAGCCGGCGGCGGTGGCGGCTGCAGCCCCCTCCCGCCGTGCGATGACCCGGTCGATGCGGCGGCCGTCGAGGTCGACGATTTCGAACTCCCAGCCGAGTGCATTGACGATCGTGCCGGTGCGCGGCAATTCCTGCGTGTAGGACAGCAGGAAGCCTGCCAGCGTGGCGTAGCTGTGGTCGGACGGCAGTGTGATGCCCAGCAGGTCGGCCATTTCGTCGGCGGGCATGAGCCCCGGCAACAGCCACGAGCCGTCGGCGCGCTGGACGACGTCGACATCGTCCTCGTCCTGGTCCGACTTGAAGGCCCCGGCGATGGCCTCGAGAATGTCGGCAGGCGTAATGATACCCTCGAAGGAACCGTATTCGTCGTGGACGAGCGCCACCGGCACTTCCGCCTCGCGCAGGGTCTTCAGCACGTCCAGCGCATCGACGAAATCCAGCACGACGGGGGCCTGCCGCACGTGCTCGCGCAGGTTCAGCGGCTTGCCCGAGAGTTCCGCGGTCAGCAGCTCGCGGGTGTTGATCACGCCCAGCATCTGCTCGATGGTGCCATCGCCCGCGGGCAGACGGGTATGTTCAGTGTTGCGCAGCGTCTCCCGGATCTTCTCCTGATCCGCGTTGATGTCGATCCACTCGACCTCGTTGCGCGGGGTCATGATGGCGCGCGCCTTGCGGTCGGCAAGCCGCATGACGCCGGAAATCATCTGCTTTTCCTCGACTTCGATGGTTCCGGTGCGGGCGGCCTCGGCGATAAGGCTACGAATCTCCTCGTCCGTCACGTTTTGCGAATCGTCCGCGCTCTGGCCGAGCAGCTTCAGGACGAACCGTCCCGAAATGTCGAGCAGCCATACCAGCGGAAGCGCTACCTTCGACAGGCTAAGCATGAAGGGCGCCACGAGAATCGCGATGTCCTCGGCCTTTCGCAGGGCGATCTGCTTCGGAACGAGCTCACCGGCCACGAGCGACACATAGGTGATGATGGCGACCACGATACCGACGCCCAGGGCGTTGGCCATGGTGGCGGACATGCCGATGCTCATCAGCCACTCGCCGAGCCGGACGCCGATGGTGGCGCCCGAGAAGGCACCGGACAGGATGCCGACCAGCGTGATGCCGATCTGCACCGTCGAGAGGAAGCGGCCGGGGTCTTCGGCCAGCTTCAGGGCTCGCGTCGCCCCCTTCTCACCCCGTTCGCTGCGGGAACGCAGCAGGGCGGGACGGGCGGAGACGACCGCCAGCTCGGACATGGCCATGAAGCCGTTGAAAAGGATGAGCAGTACGAGGATCGCAATTTCAATTGCGAGCATGAGGTTTCTCTGGAACAGCCGCGCTCCTGTGCGCCGGCACTACAATTAGAGCATTCGCGTCCGGAACGCTACTACCGGCAGACGCGGTTACCGGCAGGCGCGGTAACCGTTTCGCCGGTTCTTGATGTCGAAATGGAAGTGGTCCGCGTGGTCACGGTTGTAACCCGGTCCGAGGACGGTTGTGAAATAATCGCATCCTTCCGATCGGACCTTGTTGAGCAGGCTGCGCTGGCGGAACGCGAACAGGCCGGGCTTGCGCACGTCGATGGTCTTTCCATTCTTCAGCGTGATGGACATGATGTCGATTGCGTTGCCGGTCGAGTGCTCGGACGCCACCGATGTTCCGTTGATCTTCCTGCAGGAATAGCCCGATCCTTGGCGTATGGTCCGGATACCGGAGAAGTAGCGCCAGCGCGCGGCGGGCGCGAGCTCTCGCTTCGTCCACGTCGCAAAGGCGACGGCCATCTGGCAGTTGAGCGTGACCGCAGGCTTGATCTCGATGCCGCCGGAGAGCGAGATCACCTGGACGGGATGGTCGATGCGGCAGGCACCGCCCTCGTCGATCGGCGGCAGTTCGCGGAATGTCACGCCCAGCCGCTTGAGCTGCTTGCGGCAGTCAACCTCGTCGGCTGGCATGTAGGCGTTCGGCGAAAGCGGAGGCATCGGCGTCATGTAGGCGCGTGAGGTGGCTGCGGGCATGTGCACGGCGGTGCTGACCACCCCGGCATTGCCTAAGCCCACATCCGCCGAGGGGCGCAGCAGATCATCCACCGAGCAGGCGGAAAGTCCGCTCGCAAGCAGCGCCATGGACAGCGCGGCCGCCGCGCGTGCGGATGATTTCCGGTTGCTGAAGGGCTTGTCGCTGTGGGAGGTCCGTTCGGCCACTGGATTGCCTCTGAACGCAGGTACTGATGCTTCGATAATCGTTTGGCCAAAAACTCTAGCGGCCAACGGTAAACGAAAGCTCTGTGCCCGCGTTCAGGAGTGTGGCGGAAAGATGGTCTGCGCCGTCAGGTCGTGGCGGGTTTGCTCCTGAGCGCGGGCAGCACCTCCACCATCAGGATCGCGATGAAGATCAGTCCGCAGCCGAGGAGGCCGATGGGCGGGACGCGGTCGCCGAGGAAGATGGCGCCGAAGATGGCGGCGAACACGGCTTCCGACGAAAGTAGCAGCGCGGCCTGCGGTGCTGTCGTGTGGCGCTGTCCCACGACCTGCAGCGTGAAGGCAATGCCGCCGGAGAAGACGCCGGCGTAGAAAATCTCCAGCATCGCATCGTGCAGGGCCGTGAGATGGATCGGCTCGAAGAACGGAGCGAGCACGAGGGCGATTGCGCCGGTCACTCCGAACTGGGTCACCGCCAGCGTCACCGGCCTGCCGGTGTGGGACGCGCTGCGGGCGATGAAGAACACCTGCAGCGCCCAGATTCCCGCGCACAGGATGGTCAGCCAGTCGCCGGTGGTGAGGCCTTCCACGGTATTCGCTCCGGACAAAAGCCAGATGCCGAGAAGGGCGAGCAGGGCAGCCGGCCACACGATCGGCGCGGGCCACTGCCGGAACAGCAGAACGCCCACGAACGGCACCATCACCACGTAGAGGCCGGTGAGAAAGCCCGAGTTGGTGACCGTGGTGGTGAGCAGGCCGATCTGCTGGGCCGTCATGCCGCAGAACATCAGGAACCCGATCAGCCCGAACATCTGCCAGTCCCTTCGCGTCAGCCGGTGCCGGGCCCGCGCGCTTTCCCTCAGGGCGAACGGCAGAATCAGGATGAAGGCGAGCAGAAACCGCGAGCCGATGAAGGTGAGCGGTCCGATCGCGTTCATCGCGCTGGATTGCGCGACGAACCCCATGCCCCACAGGGCGCCGGCCAGGAGAAGCATCAAGTTTGCTTGATAACGCGGCATGGGAGACTCTTTGAGCCGGTTTGGAAGGGACGCCGTTGAATAGCGAAAGTTAAGCGGAACTGGTAGGGGGCACGAGCGCACATTGTTAAGGATCTGCCCAGGGAGCAGGCAGCAGCCGGCGGGGGGCTTCCGTCTGTGTCTAACGCCAAAAAATGCTGATGAAAAATTCTCAAAGCTTGCTATATTGATGCGCGAGTGAATGAAGCGGGTCCGTAGCCATTGGTTTCGGACCGTTTTCTTTTTGTGTGTCGTCGCATGCGCAATGGTGCGTAGCGGTCAGAACTAAGGTGATGCAGATATGAACAAGGTCCCGATGACTCTTTCTGGCTACGAGGCGCTGAAGGAGGAACTTCGCTGGCGCCAGCAGGAAGAGCGTCCGCGCATCATCGACGCCATTTCGGAAGCGCGGGCCCATGGCGATCTTTCCGAGAACGCGGAGTATCACGCCGCGAAGGAGGCGCAGAGCCTCAACGAGGGTCGTATCGCCGAGCTTGAGGATCTCATTGCGCGCGCCGAGGTGATCGACGTGAAGAAGCTCTCCGGCGACACGGTGAAGTTCGGTGCCACGGTGGTCCTCGTCGACGAGGAGACCGAGGAGGAGAAGACCTACCAGATCGTCGGCGATCAGGAGGCCGACGTGAAGGCCGGTCGCATCTCCATTTCTTCCCCGATTGCGCGCGCCCTGATCGGCAAGTCCGTTGGCGACACGATCGAGGTCAACGCTCCGGGCGGCGCTCGTGGCTACGAGCTCGTCAGCATCCAGTACATCTGATCGTTTTCCCATGAACGAGACTCGCAGAGCAGGGGAGGGGGAAGCAGCTGAAGCTTCTCCGGCCCCTGATCTGCGCCGGACCTATGTCATCGCGCCGAACTTCAAGCGGCGCCTCTCCGGCGTGACCAGCACCATCATCCAGCTTCTGCCGCTGCAGTCCCGCATGACCGGTATCGCGGCGCTGGGGCCGGGTCTGCCGGACAATTTACCCAAGCTCCGGTGGTGGCAGGTTCCGGGCCTGCTGCTCAGGCCCGAAGGCAAGCCCTTTCGCATCTGGCACGCCCGCCGTAACCCGGAAATGCTTGCAGGAATCATCCTCAAGCATGTCTTCCGCGCTCCGCTGCGGCTGGTCTTTACCTCGGCCTCCCAGCGCCACCACACCCGTTACACCCGCTGGCTCATCCGGCATATGGATGCGGTGATTGCCACGAGCCACAAGTCGGCCCGTTACCTGCTGGTCGAAAACACCGTCATCATGCACGGGGTGGACGTGGATCGCTTCTCGCCGCCCGCCGACAAGGCGGAGGCAATCCGCTCGCTCGGGCTCGATCCGGCGCAGCGTTATGTCGGCTGTTTCGGGCGCGTCCGCCACCAGAAGGGCACGGACCTGTTCGTCGACACGATGATCCGGGTGTTGCCGGATCGTCCGGGCTGGTCGGCGATCATCACCGGCCGCACGACCGCGAGCCACGCCGAATTCGAGTCCGATCTGCGCGCGCGCGTCGAGAAGGCGGGCCTCGCTGACCGCATCCTCTTCCTCGGCGAGCGCAAGGACATTCCGCGCTATTACCGGGCCCTGAGCCTTTTCGTGGCGCCCCAGCGCTGGGAAGGCTTCGGTCTGACGCCGCTGGAGGCTATGGCGACCGCCGTGCCCGTTGTCGCGACGGATGTCGGCGCATTCTCGGAGCTGATAGAGCCTGGAGTTACCGGCGAAATCATTCCTCCGGACGACCTCGATGCGATGAGCACGGCCGTCGCCGGCTGGATGGATGATGAGGAACGGCTGGCGCGTGCTTCCGACGCGGCGCTGGGGTTGGTCCATTCCAAATTCCGCCTTGAAGGCGAGGCAAGCCGGATCCTGGAGGTCTACGAAAAGCTCTGGCGGATGCAATGAAACTGGAGGCGTTCATAATTCACCTGCAGCGCGCCGAAGGTCGCCGGGCGCAAGTGAGCGAATTGTTTCGACAGATCGCCCCGCTGCCGGTTGAAATTTTGGACGCCGTCGATGGCATGAGCCTGACCCGCGAAGAGATCGAGCACGTCTATCGGCCCGAGCTGCTGAAGCCGCTTTACCCCTTCGCGCTACGTCCGGCGGAGATCGCCTGTTTCCTGTCGCATCGCAAGGCCTGGCGCCAGATCGTCGATCGCGGGCTCGACGCCGCGCTGGTGCTGGAGGACGACATTTCGATCGATCCAGTAATCTTCGGCAACGCCCTTCGGCTGGCGCAGTCCCGGTGTGATGGCAGCTCTGCCACGATGATCCAGTTTGGCCTTAGACCGCCTCGGGGCAGGGGAACCGTGATCGCTTCCGATGGCGAGACACGCATCGTCTGCCCGCAGACGGTGATGCTTGGGGCGCAGGCACAGCTCGTCTCCCGCGAGGCGGCCAAACGTCTTCTCGCGAGCTCGGAAATCTTCGATCGGCCCGTGGATGTGCTCTTCCAGATGTTCTGGCTCACGGGCGTTCATCCCTTGGCTGCCGTTCCCTCAGGCGTCTTCAGCCGGTCCGCGAAGGTCGGCGGAACGACGATCCACGCCCCGAAACCTCTGCTGGAGCGGGTTTACCGCGAATGGCAGCGGTACAGGTTCCGCAGCCAGACGCGAAAGCTTTCCCGTTTGCACGGTGGCGCCGGGGAAACGGATAAGGCTGCCTGATCCGCCGGCGCGAGGGATGAGGCGTCCATGAAGGTTCTGTTGATCAATCTCGACCGCGCGACGGATCGTTTGGAACGCATGCGCCGGGTCTTTGGCGAAGCCGGCATCGAATTCGAGCGCGTTTCCGGCGTTGATGGCAGCCAGCTGTCTGCGGAAGAACTTGAGCGTTGCCAGCCGCAGCCAGGTTATTTCGGCTGGCTGGCGAAGGGCGAGCTGGGCTGCTTTCTGAGCCATCGGCTGTGCTGGAAACGCATCGCGGAGGGCCCGCACGAGCATGTGGCTGTCTTTGAGGACGATATTGTTTTCGGCTCGGATGCCGCCGCACTCCTTGCCGATACGCAGTGGGTCCCTGCCGACGCGGACATCGTCAAGCTGGATGCGGCACCCTTCCGGACCTACATCGGCCGTGACGGAAAGGATCTGCCCGGCGGACGGCGCCTACACCGTCTCTGCTTCAATCACTATTGCACCGGCGGCTACATCATCTCGAAGCGGGCCGCGGCCTATTTGCTCAAGGAAAGCGAGATCCTCCGCGCGCCGGTGGACGAGTTCATGTTCAACGTCGTGTCGCCGGCATTCCGCCGCTCCCGCGTTTACCAGGTCGTTCCGGCCCTCTGCACGCAGGAGCGTTACGTTTTCCCGCAGAATGACGGGGAGCCCGGAGCTACATCGAGGGGCGGCAGTTCAAGCGCCGGCTGCGGCTCGGGCGGAAGCTGATCCGTGAGCTATACTCCGGCTTCAATCGGGTGTGCTCCTGGTTCGGCCTGCGTCAGCGGCGCAAGATAGGCTTCGACCTCCCGTACCTCTGAGACGGCGCACGGGCGGGGCTATTGCCGGCGGCCTCGCCGGGGACGGCCCGCAGCATCGGTCAGGGCGCCGCCGGATTGAGCCGTGCTGCAGACAGGACGGACGGTCTGGAATGCCGGTAGATTGACGGGGTTCGGGAATGTGCGGGGAAGGATCAGTTCCAGGTCAGTCGATCGGGACCAAGCCTTCGTCCTTGACCTGGCGGATCGTGAGGGCGGTGCGTACGGTGTCCACATTCGGCACGGACGTCAGTTCGTCGATGACGAACGTCTGGAAGGTCGCCAGATCCGGAGCCACGCAATGCAGGAGGAAGTCGGAGTCCCCCGACACGATCCATGCGCGGCGGACGATGGGCCACGCCTTCGTGCGCTCGGAGAAGTTCTTGAGTTCCGCCTCTGACTGGTGATTGAGGCCGACCAGGCAGAACGCCACGACGTCGAATCCTAGGGCGGGGCTGTTGAGCAGCGCGCGATAGCCCCGGATGATCCCGTTGTCCTCGAGCCACTTCACGCGCCGCAGGCACGGGGGAGCTGATATCCCGACACGGCGCGACAGTTCGACATTCGTAATCCGACCGTCTTTTTGGAGTTCGCGCAGGATTTTCCAGTCTATGGCGTCGAGTTCGGCCTTAAACGGCATTGAAGCCTCACAGTTTCTGCACTGCAGAGTGATTCCGTTGTATTCGATACGGCAGGCTAAGGCATGTTGCGAGCTGCGCCAACAAGTCCCCGAAAGCCATCTTTTCCACAGCTTCGGACACGATTGTGGCCTCCAGCCATAACTATTGGAATTTGGGCACGTCGCCTTGTAACAGGGGGTATGGGATACTTATGTCTAACGGCCGTTTGAGAAGCCGTGAGAAAGGAATTTGCTCAATGTCGACGCGTCACGCTCCTGTCCTCATCATCGGATCGGGTCCGGCGGGGTATACTGCGGCCATCTATGCGGCTCGTGCAATGCTGAAGCCGCTCATCGTCACCGGCCTGGATCAGGGCGGGCAGCTGATGATCACCACCGAGGTGGAAAACTATCCCGGTTTCGCCGAGCCGGTCCAGGGGCCGTGGCTGATGGACCAGATGCGCCAGCAGGCCGAGAATGTCGGTGCGGAGATCGTCAACGACATCGTCGTGGAGGCCGACATCTCCGCGCGTCCCTTCCGGCTCCGGGGTGACAGCGGCACGGTCTACACCTGTGACGCGCTCATCATTGCCACCGGCGCCAAGGCGAAGTGGCTGGGCATTCCCTCTGAACAGACCTTCATGGGTTACGGCGTTTCGGCTTGCGCCACCTGCGACGGCTTCTTCTACCGCGGCAAGGACGTTGTGGTCGTCGGTGGCGGCAACACGGCCGTCGAGGAGGCGCTTTATCTGTCGAACCTCGCGCGAAAGGTTACGGTTATTCATCGCCGCGACGAGTTCCGCGCTGAGCGGATCCTGCAGGAGCGCTTGATGCAGCGTGACAACGTCGAGATCCTCTGGGACTCCGTTGTCGAGGAGATTGTTGGCGACACGAGCCGCGCACCGCTGCCGCCGTCCGTCACCGGAATTCGCATCCGCAACGTGAAGACGGGGGAGGTCTCGGAACTGTCCGTGGATGGCGTGTTCATCGCCATCGGCCATGCGCCGGCAGTGGAGCTGTTTGAGGGCAAGCTCAAGCAGAAGCCGGGCGGCTATCTCTGGACCGAGCCGAATTCGACGAAGACGAGCGTCGAGGGCGTCTTCGCCGCTGGCGACGTTGCTGACGACGTTTTCCGTCAGGCCGTCACGGCGGCGGGCATGGGCTGTATGGCGGCTCTTGAAGTTGAACGATATCTGGCCGAAAAGGGAGCTGTTCGGGAGGTCGCAGAACAGGTTTAGCGACAGTGTGCCGGCGCGGGCGGTCTCGCCCGTGCGGGGGGTGGTGCGGCTGGTCGCACATCACGCAGGGCGCCGGACAAGTGCCAGCAATAGGCATGCGGCGCTTTGCGATTCTAAAGAGGGAAACTGAAGTTGGATTGGGACAAGCTCAGGGTATTCCACGCGGCCGCTTCGGCCGGCTCGTTTACGCATGCAGCAGAGATATTGCACCTTTCTCAATCCGCAATTTCACGGCAGGTAAGCGCGCTTGAGCAGGAGGTGGGCGTCCCCCTGTTCCACCGTCACGCGCGCGGCCTGGTGCTCACGGAACAGGGAGAAATCCTCTTCCGCACGGCGCATGAAGTCTTGATGAAGCTGGAAAGCGTGAAGATGCGCCTGTCCGAAACGAAAGACAGGCCGTCTGGCATGCTGCGCGTATCGACCACTGTCGGCCTGGGCACCGGCTGGCTGGCCGAGCGCGTGCCTGAGTTCGGCGAGCTCTATCCTGACATTCAGCTCCAGCTCATCCTGGACGACCAGGAGCTGGACCTGACCATGCGCCAGGCCGATTGCGCCATCCGCATGCGCCTGCCGCAGCAGCCGGACTTGATCCAGCGCAAGATGTTCACGGTGCACTTCCACCTCTACGCCTCGCCGGCCTACATCAGCCGCTACGGCAAGCCGAATTCGGTGGAGGATCTCGACCGCCATCGCCTGGTCATCTTCGGCGAGACGGTTCCCCCGCACCTGAGCGACATGAACTGGCTGGAGACGGCGGGCAAGCCCGAGGGCGTCAAGCGGCCGGCTGCCCTGCAGATCAATAGCATTCCGGCGATAAAGCTGGCGGTCCAGCGCGGCGCGGGAATCGCCATGCTACCGGACTACGTGGTGGACGAGACGAGCGGCCTCGTGCGGATCATGCCGGACACGGAAGTGCCGTCCTTCGACACCTATTTCTGCTACCCTGACGCGATGAAAAATCAGGCAAAGCTGCAGGTCTTCCGCGACTTCCTGATTGCCAAGTCGCGCAGCTGGTCCTTCTGAATCGAGAGGGGGCGGATACCATTGTCTCCGGGTGGCGGCGCGTTGCTATCCGTTCCGGTCCGTAAATGTTATTGAAAAAGAACATTTTTCCCGGGCGGGAGCGACCACGTGCGGCCAGCGAGGGGGAAAAATAATTAGCCAGCCATGCGGACAGCGCATGGCTGAGTTGCGTTTCACCGTGCTTGTTATTTCGGCAGATCCAGCCCATATGGAGGGCACTCGCGGAGGCGTTCTCCTCCCATTTTCCTCCGTGAGTGTTCCCCTCTGGAGGTTTTGCCTAACGGCACTCCATCTAACTTAGCCGGATCATTCGATCCGGCTTTTTTTTGTTTGCAGATTGAATCTACCGCCTCAGTCCTCCCGTCGTTCCGCCATAGGGATCAGGCTGCGGATCTGCCCTGCGCTGCAAGCACATCATCTGCCAGCCGCCCGGTCAATTCGGCCATATGGTTAAGCTCGGCGCGATAGGTGCCTGCGCCGGCTGTCGCCGAGCGAAGCTCGATGATGAGATTGCCCATCTCCGCTTCCGGCACCAGCGCTTCCACCACGTCCCATCCAGGCAGGTCGGTGCGGGTTTCGAAGCCCAGGATCTGTCCGCGCCGTTGCGAAAGGATCGCCGTGACCTTGGCCGTCGCGTCCGAGGGCGTGTCGATGGAAACCTTGAGGATCGGCTCCAGCAGGACCGGGCTCGCGAGTGGCAGGCCCTCCCGCATGGCGAGCTTCGCCGCCATCTGGAACGCCATGTCGGACGAGTCGACCGAATGGTAGGAACCATCGGCGAGGTTCACCCGAATATCCACCACCGGAAAGCCCAGCGGTCCGCGCTGCATGGCTTCGCGCACGCCGGCCTCGACCGACGGAATGTACTGCTTGGGCACGACGCCGCCGGTGATGGATTCCGTGAACACGAAGCCGCTGCCGCGTGGGAGCGGCGCGATCTCCAGCACCACGTCGCCGAACTGGCCGTGGCCCCCCGATTGCTTCTTGTGGCGTCCCCGCTGCGTCACCTCCCTCCGGATCGTCTCGAGGTAAGGTACGGCTGGCATCCGCATGTCGACCACGATCTGATAGCGCCTCTCGAGCTGCTCCTTCGCGTGGCGCAGGTGCATCTCGCCCTGGCCGGACAGCAGCGTCTCGCCCGTCTCCTTCCTCTGAACCAGCGCAAGCGACGGGTCCTCCTCGATCAGCTTCTGCAGGCAGGCCGAAAGTTTCGCTTCGTCCTTTCGGTCCGCCGGGCGCACTGCCATGGAAAACACCGGCTCGGGCCGCTTCAGTTCGATCCGGCGCGGCGCGCTGACGGCCTTGCCGGCGCCGAGCACGTCGCCTGTCCGCGCGCCCTCGATCTTGCCGAGCGCCACTGTCTCGCCTTCATCTGCAGAGGAAATCTTCGCCTGTTCCTTGCCGTTCATGCGGTAGATGCCGGAGATGCGGCCCGCCGCGCCGAAATCCGCGCCGTCGCTGATATGTCCCGAAAGCACGCGCGCAATCGAGACCTTGCCGCCGTGGCTCGTATGCACCGTCTTCATCACCTGGACGAGCGTTCCGTTGCCGTCGACACCAAGGCGGCGGCGTGTCGCCGTCACGTCCGGGGCGTCGTGCCGCAGCGTCTTGAGGAGGCGCAGCACCCCGTGGCCCTTTTCGGCGTTACCGATCAGCACCGGCGTCACCGTGCCCGCGCGCAGGTCCGATGCGAGGTCGTTGAAGATGGCGTCACGCGGCGGCTCGATTTCCTGCAACAGTTGCTCGAGCAGCGCGTCATCCTGATCGGCCAGCGTTTCCAGCATCGAGAAGCGTGCTGCCACCTCGCGCGCCTTTTCCTCGTCAGGGATCGGCGCGATCTCGCTCGGTGCATGCTCCTGGTAGATGTAGGCCCGTTCGAGTGCGAGGTCGATCGACCCCACCACGATGCCGTCCTTTCGCAGCGGAATCTGCCGCAGCAGCAGGGGCGTGGAGCTGATCGGCTGGAAGATCTGCAGGGTCTCGCGCACGCCCGCCGTGCTCTTGTCGATCTTGTTCAGGAACAGGATGCGGGGGATTCCGAGCTCCTCCAGCTGGCGCATCAGTAGCTGGAGCTGCGGCAGTTTCTTGTCATCTGCATCGGCCACTATCACCGCCACGTCCGCCGCTGCGATCACGGGGCCCGCCTCGTGGGCGAATTCGACCGATCCCGGGCAGTCCACGAATGTCATGCTCTCGCCCATGAAGCTGGTGGTGGCGAAGCAGGCCTCCGTTGTCATGGAATGCGTTGCGGGACCGGATGTCGGGGGAGTGAAGGGCTGCGCGCCCGTTCGCATGAGGATGGCGTTGAGCAGGGTACTCTTGCCGCTTTCCAGGGGACCCACGATGGCAATGCACTTGGGTCCCGTAAATCTTTCGCCTGGGTGTGTCTCCATGTTGCCGGCCTCCTCTCGGCTCTTGCTCGAGCGGCGGCCGGCCCCCGTCGGCCGTCGCACTGTCACGGGCGCATCTTCGGCGCCTCATGTCGGTTATGGTCACATGATGGCGCGTTGAGAGCAAGTCCGGAAACGTCCGGATCGGACGGGAAAAGAAAAGGCCGTCCCGGATCTCTCCGGAACGGCCCGAGCGGTTGGGAGCCGGATCAATCCGGCACCCGTGAAAGCTTTTAGCGCAGCGACGCGGCGAAGCGCTGGATGCGACGGCAGGCTTCCTCCAGCAGGTCCTCGGACGTCGCGTAAGAGATGCGGAAGTTCGGGCCGAGGCCGAAGGCAGAGCCGTGCACCACGGCCACATGCTCGGTCATCAGCAGCTCGGTCACGAAGTCCTCGTCCGTCTCGATCACCTTGCCGCTCGGCGTCTTCTTGCCGATCAGTCCCTCGCAGGACGGATAGACGTAGAATGCGCCTTCCGGCGTCGGGCACTTGATGCCCGCGGCCTGGTTCAGCATGGACACGACCAGGTCGCGGCGGGACTGGAAGATGGCCTTGTTCTTGGCCACGAAGTCCTGCGGGCCGTTGAGCGCCTCCACGGCGGCCCATTGGGCGATGGAGCAGGTGCCGGAAGTCTGCTGGCTCTGGATTTTGTCCATGGCCTTGATGAGCTCGATCGGGCCGGCGGCATAGCCGATGCGCCAACCGGTCATCGCGTAGGCCTTGGACACGCCGTTCATCGTCAGCGTGCGGTCATAGAGGTTCGGCTCCACCTCGGCGATGGTGCGGAACTTGAAGTCGCCGTAGGTCAGGTGCTCGTACATGTCGTCGGTCAGCACCCAGACGTGCGGATGCTTGAGCAGCACGTCCGCGATCGCCTTGAGCTCGTCGCCCGTGTAGGCAGCACCCGACGGATTCGACGGCGAGTTCAGGATCAGCCACTTGGTCTTCGGCGTAATGGCCGCCTCGAGCACGTCCGGCTGCAGCTTGAAGCCGTGCTCGATCTTGGTCTGCGCAAAGATGGGCGTGCCGCCGCACAGCGCGACCATCTCCGGATAGCTCACCCAGTAGGGCGAGGGGATGATGACCTCGTCGCCCGGGTTGATGGTCGCCATCAGGGCGTTGAACAGGATGTGCTTGCCGCCGGTGCCGACGATCGTCTGTGTCCAGTCATAGTCGAGGTTGTTCTCGCGCTTGAACTTGGCAGCGATGGCTTCGCGCAGCGGCTTGATGCCCGCGACCGGCGTGTACTTCGTCTCGCCGCGGCGGATGGCGTCGATGGCCGCCTGCTTGACGTTTTCCGGCGTGTCGAAATCCGGCTCACCCATTTCCAGGCCGATGACGGTCAGTCCCTGCGCCTGCAGCTCTCGTTTTTTCTGGGAGACGGCGATGGTGGCGGAGGGCTTAACACGTGAAAGGGCGTCGGCGAGGAAAGCCATGATATGGAGCTCCATTGGGAATGTTACGCACGCCCGCAGTGTGCCTGAGTGCGGGTCAGCCGCCTTAATGTCCGATCGGAAGAAAATCCGCAAGAGCCTGCGGTGAAGACTTGCATTAACGGCGGGTCAATTCTTGTATGTCATCCTCGATCCGGTGGAATGATGAATGATTTTGGTCATGGCGCTTCCGGCAAAGTCTGTTACCCGGCATGGAACCGTTGAACCTCTGCAATCGGGACAGCCATAGCATGTCGCGCGTCAAGCTTCTCCCGGATCAGATATACGAAGCGATTCACGTGGACGAGGTAGGCCTGGAAACGGGCCTCTGCGGCCCGTTCAGGCTTCGCACCGTGTATCATCCGATTTTCCGCCGCCATGGCAGGGAGGCGGCCACGCCCTGGGGTGCGGCCGGTCGCATCGAGGCGCTGAAGGATGGCGAACCTGTCTCGGAGGAGGTATTCCGGGCGAGCATGTCGCCGGAGGACGAGCTTCTGGCGGCTGCCCTGCGGGGACTGCTGCCGGTCCGCAACTATCTTCATCTCGGCATTGACGGTCTTGCTGTTCTCTCCGGCTGCGGCGCCCCCGCCTATGGCGACCTTGACAGCGCGGTTCACTGCCTGGATGGCCTGGTGCAAGCCATTGCCGACGTGTGGCTGGAGCCGTCGCTGGTCTATTTCTCCGTCGGTCAGGAGGTGCCCGAGGCGACCTTTGCCTGCGTGGCGAACGAGCTGAAATTCCGCGGCATCCAGCCCGCTCTCGGCGATTTTGGAACGGACCAGTCCTCCATCGCCAGGGTGGAGGTTCTGTCACCGCGCATCGTCGCGCTCGACCGCAGCATGTTTGAGCGGATCGCCCTTGTGCCCATCGCCGTCCGCCTGATGACGTCAATCGTTGAACGCCTGCAGCGTGAGGGCCGGGATGTGCTCGTCACGGGCATTGCGACGGTGGAGGAGCTGCGCGTCGCCGTGGACATGGGCGCGAACCTGCTGGAAGGTCCGCTGCTGCGTCCGGCCCGCCAGGCCGGGGTGCTGTTCGACATGTCGCCGATCAATCTCGCCGCGCTTCTTTCCGACAGCGAGAACGTGGTCCGTTTCGTCTCCACGGTCCGCGGCTGCCGCGACATGCCTCAATCGCACTGATCGATTGCATCAGCCCAATTGAATCGCCTGATCCTCGCTTCTCCCCTATTCTCGTGTCGAACAGGGGAGGGGCTCATGAAGCTCTACAGCATGATCGGGAGCGGAAACTCCTACAAGGTGCGCCTGCTGCTCTCGAAGCTTGGTCTTCCATATGTCCATGTCGCGATGAGCTCGCGCGACGGTTCGACGCGCACGCCGGAATTCCTGGCCATCAACCCGATCGGCAAGCTGCCCGTGCTGGAGCTAGACGATGGCCATCACCTTGCCGAGTCCAACGCCATTCTTCTCTATCTGGCGGAGCTGCACCACACTGAACCCACGTGCTATCTGCCCCGGATGCCTTACGAGCGCGCGCTGGTTTTCCAGTGGCTCTTCTTCGAGCAATACAGCCACGAGCCCAACGTGGCGGTGAGGCGGGCGCTGCTGACCTATCCCGAAAGGGCCGCCCGGGCCACACCGGAGCGCCTGGCGCAGACGCTGGCGGGCGGCAATCACGCTCTTGGCGTGATGGAGCAGCAGCTAGCAAGAACGCCCTATCTGTCGGGCGATTGCCTGACGGTCGCGGACATCTCGCTTTATGCCTATACCCACGACGCCGATGTGGGCGGGTTCGACCTGAACGGATTTCCGGCCGTCCGGCGATGGCTTGATCGCGTGGCGGCGGAGCCCGGCCACGTACCGATGATGGACCCGAGGCTCCTGGAGGCGCCGGAAGTCTTCATGCCGGGGCGCGCGGAGTAGCTGTGTCACCTCCGCTCGCTGGCTGGTGTCTCGCTGTCTCTTAGGCGGTTTGCTGGAGAAGGGTCTCCACGGACGAAGTCTTTGCCTGCTGCGCCTGGGCAATGGAGCGAAGGACGGAGTTGAGTTCGTCCATGTCGACATAGAAGGCGCGAACCAGATGCGTGGGTATGAGATCTTCGGATATGCCCGCGGCCATCAGTTTATGGACGGCCTTCATGAGCTGGTCGCGCTCGGTCAGGCGCAGCTTGATGTTCTCGTACGGTCCGTAACCCATTTCATCCCCCAACGTGCATAGAAAGCCCTTGGACGGCGTATCCCCGAATGTTTCCTGTGCACGGGACGGATCCTATGGGGCGTTGGTTATCATTGCGTGAATCATTGTCCCGTTAACCCCTCTCCAACCATGCTGCATTAAGGTCCGGAACGTGGCAAGACGGCAAATAAGGCCGTTTCGTTTAGCCGGCTTCCCGCTGTTTCGGCTGGCTTGGTTGAAAACCGGGTCGTCTTGTTGTATCGACCCCATTGGGCCGGGAACATTAACCATATGCGGAGATACAGTTTGACGCCCTGGACCTCTTATCGCCGCGCCGTGCTGGTTTCTGTGATGGCCGGTATGCTTGGCGCCTGCAATTCGGCCGGCGGCCTTGATCTGATCGCCTCCGATCTGACCGCCACAGACGGCACTGCAGCCCAGACTTCCCCAGAAGGCGAGACTGCATCGGATTCCGGTAAGACCGCAGCGACAGCGGCTCAGGAGGTAGCCTCCGCCGACGCTGAGGCAGCGCAGAGCAGGGTGATTGCCGCTGCCGGGGAGGGCAAGGCTGCCCAATCTGGCGCTGAGCCCGCCGTCATTGCAGCGGTTCCCGTGCAGCGCCCGGGGCAGGGCGTCGTCGAGGCGTCGCTGGTTGCCGTCAGCGCCTATGCCGAGCAGAAGCAGCCTGGATCGCTGGCGACCGCGTTGGTGGAACCGGTTCCTTCGGGCCGGAAGGTCGCTCCCAACAGTCCCGAGCTCCATGCGCTCATCTCACACTATGCGGCCCATTACAATGTGCCCGAGCGGCTCGTTCATCGCGTGGTAAAGCGTGAGAGCAATTACGATCCCTCCGCCCGCAACAAGATCTACTGGGGTCTGATGCAGATCCGTCACGATACCGCCCGCACCATGGGCTATCGCGGCTCCCCCGAGGGTCTTCTCGATGCCGAGACCAACCTGAAATATGCGGTGAAGTACCTGCGCGGCGCCTATATCACTGCGGAAGGCAATGAGGATCTTGCGGTGCGCTTCTACTCGCGCGGCTACTATTATGACGCGAAGCGGAAGGGGCTGTTGAAGGTGACTGGCCTGCGTCCCTAGGACGCGCCGGGTGAGCCCTCTTCAAGTTATCCAATAAAAGCGGCATTACACCGCTATTTTCGGGGTTCCTTATGGCACGGCCATTGCCTATAAGGCTCGCTTAGCCCCCAAACGAATTTGCCTCGGCGGCTCCTCACCGTTCCGGTGAGGTGTTTTCGCCTGAGCCACGAACGGACGCTAAAAATATGCCCAAACGTACCGACCTTAAGTCGATCCTGATCATCGGGGCCGGCCCGATTGTCATAGGCCAGGCCTGCGAGTTCGACTATTCCGGCACCCAGGCCGTGAAGGCGCTGAAGGAAGAGGGCTATCGCGTCATCCTTGTCAATTCCAATCCGGCCACCATCATGACGGATCCGGAACTGGCGGATGCCACCTATATCGAGCCGATTACGCCGGAAGTTGTCGCCAAGATCATCGCCAAGGAGCGCCCGGACGCCATCCTGCCCACCATGGGCGGCCAGACGGCGCTGAACACGGCCCTGTCGCTGCGCCGCATGGGGGTCCTGGACCGCTACAACGTCGAGATGATCGGCGCCAACGCTGAGGCGATCGACAAGGCCGAGGACCGCGCGCTGTTCCGCGAGGCCATGGCCCGCATCGGCCTCGAGACCCCCCGTTCGATGCTGGCGAACGCCACCGAGGTCAAGGAAGCCGACCGCAGGAAACATGAGGCTGAGCGCGAGGAGCTTCGCGGCAGGCTCAGCGGCGCGGAGCTGGACGCGGCCCTCGACGCGCTCGAGGCCGAGTGGCAGCGCGGCGAGGGCGACCGCAAGCAGCGCTACATGGCGCACGCCATGGGTATTGCCGCCCAGGCGCTGGATTACGTCGGCTTGCCGGCCATCATCCGTCCGTCGTTTACCCTAGGCGGTACAGGCGGCGGCATCGCCTACAACCGCTCTGAATTCTTCGAGATCGTCGAGCGCGGCCTCGACGCCTCACCGACCACCGAGGTGCTGATCGAGGAATCGGTGCTCGGCTGGAAGGAATACGAGATGGAGGTTGTCCGTGACCGCAAGGACAACTGCATCATCGTCTGTTCCATCGAGAACGTCGATCCGATGGGCGTTCACACCGGTGACTCGATCACCGTCGCGCCGGCGCTCACGCTGACCGACAAGGAATACCAGATCATGCGCAACGCCTCGATCGCGGTGCTGCGCGAGATCGGCGTCGAGACGGGCGGCTCCAACGTCCAGTTTGCCATCAACCCGAAGGACGGCCGCATGGTCGTCATCGAAATGAATCCGCGCGTGTCGCGTTCGTCGGCGCTCGCCTCCAAGGCGACCGGCTTCCCGATCGCCCGCATCGCGGCCAAGCTCGCCATTGGCTACACGCTGGACGAGCTTGAGAACGAGATTACCGGCGGTGCCACCCCGGCCTCTTTCGAGCCGTCCATCGACTATGTCGTCACCAAGGTTCCGCGCTTCGCCTTCGAGAAGTTCCCCGGCACCGACACCACGCTGACCACCTCGATGAAATCGGTGGGTGAGGTGATGGCCATTGGCCGCACCTTCGCCGAATCCCTGCAGAAGGCGCTGCGCGGCCTCGAGACGGGCCTGAACGGCCTCGACGAGATCGAGATCCCGGGCTACCGCGAGGGTGGCGATCCGTCGGAGAACAAGAACGCCATCCGCGCCGCCCTCGGCACGCCCACGCCGGACCGCCTGCGCATGGTGGCCCAGGCTTTCCGCCTCGGCATGTCGCTGGAAGAGATCCATTCGATGTGCCACATCGACCGCTGGTTCCTGGCGCAGATCGCCAACATCGTGGACATGGAGAAGCGCATCCGCGAACACGGCCTGCCGCAGGATGCCCATAACCTGCGCATGCTGAAGAGCATGGGCTTCTCCGACCAGCGCCTGGCCTCGCTCACCGGCACGGATGCCCAATCCGTCCGCAAGCTTCGCCATCAGCTCGGCGTGCATCCGGTCTACAAGCGCATCGACACCTGCGCGGCCGAGTTCGCGTCGCCCACCGCCTACATGTATTCCACCTACGAGACCCCCTTCGCCGGCACGCTGTCCGACGAATCCCAGGTCTCCGACCGCAAGAAGGTGGTGATCCTCGGCGGCGGTCCGAACCGCATCGGACAGGGCATCGAGTTCGACTACTGCTGCTGCCATGCCGCGTTCGCGCTGGCTGAAGCAGGCTACGAGTCGATCATGATCAACTGCAACCCGGAGACGGTCTCCACCGACTACGACACCTCCGACAGGCTCTATTTCGAGCCTTTGACCGAGGAGGACGTGCTGGAGATTCTCCGCATCGAGCAGTCGAAGGGCGAGCTCATGGGCGTCATCGTCCAGTTCGGCGGCCAGACCCCGCTGAAGCTGGCCGACGCGCTGGAGCGCGAGGGCATTCCGATTCTCGGTACGTCGCCCGACGCGATTGACCTCGCCGAGGACCGTGACCGCTTCCAGAAGCTTCTGATCAAGCTCGGCCTCAAGCAGCCGAAGAACGGCATCGCCTACTCGGTCGAGCAGGCCCGCCTTGTGGCAGCCGAACTCGGCTTCCCGCTTGTCGTCCGCCCGTCCTACGTGCTTGGCGGCCGTGCCATGCAGATCATCTATGACGAGGCCCGCCTGCAGAGCTACCTGCTGGACACGGTTCCCGGCCTTGTTCCGGAGGAGATCCGCCAGAAGTATCCGGCCGACAAAACCGGCCAGATCAACACGCTGCTCTCCAAGAACCCGCTTCTGTTCGATACCTATCTGACGGAAGCGACCGAGCTCGACGTGGACTGTCTGGCCGACGGCAAGGAAGCCTATGTCTGCGGCATCATGGAGCACATCGAGGAAGCCGGAATCCACTCCGGCGACTCGGCCTGTTCGCTTCCCGAGCATTCGCTGCCGAGGGAGATCATCGAAGAGGTCGCCCGCCAGACCAAGGCTCTGGCCAAGGCCCTTAATGTCGGCGGCCTGATGAACGTGCAGTACGCTGTGAAGGATGGCGAGGTCTACGTCCTCGAGGTCAACCCGCGCGCTTCCCGCACGGTCCCCTTCGTGGCCAAGACCATCGGACGCCCGATCGCCAAGATGGCCGCCCGCGTCATGGCCGGTGAGGGCCTGCAGGACGTCTTCCGCGTCTACGGAGAGCTTCCCGACATCGGCAAGCTCGGCCATATCGCGGTGAAGGAAGCTGTATTCCCGTTCGCCCGCTTCCCGGGCGTCGACACCCTGCTCGGACCGGAGATGAAGTCCACCGGCGAAGTGATGGGCCTCGATCACGACTACGCTCTGGCCTTCGCAAAGTCCCAGCTTGGCGCCGGCGTTGACCTGCCGCTCTCCGGCACGCTGTTCGTGGCGGTGCGCGACGAGGACAAGGCGCGCGTCCTGCCTGCCGTCCGCAAGCTGGCCGACCTTGGGTTCAAGGTTCTTGCCACCAGCGGCACGGCGCGCTTCCTGCGCGAGCATGGCGTCGAGGCGGAGAAGATCAACAAGGTGCACGAGGGCCGTCCGCACATCGAGGACGCCATCCGCAACCGCCAGGTGCAGATCGTCTTCAACACGACGGACAGCCAGAAGGCGGTATCGGACTCCAAGTCCCTGCGCCGCGCGACCCTGATGCAGAAGGTGCCGTACTACACCACCATGGCGGGCTGTGATGCGGTCGTGGAGGCCATCGCGGCCCTGAAGGCCGGTAGCCTCGAGGTCCGTCCGCTGCAGAGCTATTTCGCGCGCCAGTAACCGGGCTTCGCCGCCCGTTTACCCGTTACCGGATCTGATGAGAAAGGCCGGCGATACGCCCGTATCGCCGGCTTTCTGTTTTTCTCCGAGATATTAGCGCACGCTATTTGAACGGCCGTGCGTTTCCTGTAGATATTGCGCGACGCTTCTGCTGAGCGTCCTTTGTTTATCGTGCCGATTACTTTGATCGTTTCTGGGTTAGGCTCTTTTGGAAACCGGGCAGCAGGACGTGCCGGGCAGGTCCTGCGGGGTGGAGGGGAAAATGAAATCAGGCCTGCCGAAGGCGGAGCGCCTGCTTGTCGTGTTGCTAGCCGGTCTCGTGCTGGCGCGTCTCGCCACCATGGCGATTCTACCTCTCATGGACACGACCGAGGCCCGTTATGCGGAAATCGCCCGCAAGATGGCGGCTCTTGGCGACTGGGTCACACCCTGGGCGGACGATGATGTTCCCTTCTGGGGCAAGCCGCCATTTTCCTTCTGGATTACCGCGCTGAGCTTCCGCCTATTGGGCGTGTCCGAATTTGCCGCACGCCTGCCGCATCTCCTGTGTGCGGTGCTGGTCGGCCTTCTCGTATGGGACATCTCGCGCCGAGTCGAGGGCAGGCGGGTGGCGATCATTGCCGTCTCCCTTCTGGCGGGTTCCACTCTGTTTCTGGTCTCCGCCGCCGCAGTCATGACCGACATGGCGCTGGTGCTCGGCACCGCCGCCGAGCTTTATGGCTTCTGGGGCGGCCTGTTCGGAACCTCCGAGCGTCACCGTCGCCTGAGCGCCTGGATCTTCTTCCTCGGCCTCGCTGTCGGTCTGCTCGCCAAGGGGCCTGTCGCGCTGGTCTTGAGCGGCGTGCCCATCGGACTCTGGGTGCTGATCGAGAACCGGTGGAAGGAGACCTTCACCCGCTTGCCGTGGATCCCCGGCGCGCTGCTGGTCGCCGTCCTCGTGTTGCCGTGGTACTGGCTTGCAGAGGAGAAGACACCGGGCTTCCTCGAATATTTCATCGTCGGCGAGCACTGGAAGCGCTTCGTCGAACCCGGCTGGACGGGAGACCTGTACGGTCGCGCCCACAATTTTCCGATCGGCACCATCTGGCTCTTCGCGCTGATCGCCGCGCTGCCCTGGCCGTTTACGGTGCTGATCGTCACCTGGGAGGCGCGGGGCAGGAAGCCGTTGCCCCGCGAGCGCTCCTGGGCACGATACACGCTGCTCTGGGCGCTGGCGCCGCTTCTCTTCTTCACGGCCTCGCGCAACATCATCTGGACCTACGCGCTGCCGTGCCTCCCGGGCGCAAGCCTGTTCATGGCCGGCTGGTTCGCCGCGCGTTCCGAGCGGATCGAGCAGTGGGTCGCAAGCGGCCTCGCCATCATGATAGCGCTCACGATCGGGGCAGGGACGGGGGCCGCCTTCTTCCCGCAACTCCTGGACGATGTGACGGCCCGCGCCGTTGCCGTCGCCTACCTTGGCCGCCGGCAGGCTGACGAGCCGCTCTACTTCGTTAAGCACCGCCCGTTCTCGGCCACCTTCTACAGCCAGAACGCCGCCCGGGTACTGCGCGAGGATGAACTGGCCACGGCCCTGTCGGAAAAGAGTGGCTACCTGGCTGTGCCGGCGGGCTTGCCCTTGCCGAAGCTTCCGCCCGACCTGGAGGCCGACGAGACACCCGGCAATCACGGGAAGTACCGGTTGCTCCACGTCCGCCGAAAGCCCGCGGACTAGTTACCCCGCCGGTAGAGCCAGAGCGTCACCGGAGCGAGCAGCACCGTGAGCACCACGGGGGCCACCAGCGCCAGCAGGATGTCCGGCGCCGACGCCGTCCCGTTCATCAGCCCGCGGATGGCGGTCGTCATGTGCGACACGGGATTGCGCACCACAAAGGCTTCCAGCCATCCCGGCATCGTCTCCGGCCGCACCATGATGTTCGACGCGAAGGCCAGCGGCATGATGAGCGTGAAGCCAAAGGTCATCACCGTCATGGGCGAGCGGATCAGCAGTCCGAGCACGAGGAAGATCCAGCCCACGCCGAAACCGATGATCACCAGCAGCACGAACGCGCCGATAACACCCGTCACTCCGCCCTCCGGCCGGAAACCGAGAATGAGGCCGATGGTGAGAATGATCAGCCCGGCGATCGTGTGCCGCAGCACGTCGCCCACCATCAGCCCGGCGAAGGGAGCGAGCGACCAGATCGGCAGCGACCGGAACCGCTCGAACAGCCCCTTGGAGAGATCCGTCGAAAGGCCCATGCCGGAATAGACCGAGTTGAACACCACCGTCTGCACAAGGATGCCCGGCAGCAGGTATTGCAGGTAGCTGTCGGGTGAGCCCGCCAGCGCGCCGCCGAACACGAAGGTGAACAGCAGCGTGAACATGATCGGCGTCATCACCAGGTCGAACATCTGCTCCGGCACGTGGCGGAACTTGAGCACCGCCCGCCAGCCGAAGACGAGCGCGTTGGAGAGCGCCGACGGCTGTGGCGGTCGCTGGACCCGAATCGTGTTGGCGGTGATCCCGTTCATGGCTGAACCTCCTGTGCCGAAGCCATGTCGCTTTGTCCGGTGAGGGCAAAGAACACCTCGTCGAGGCTCGGCGAGCCCATCGAGAAGTCGGCGATGTCGATGCCCGCTTTGATCAGCGCCGCGATGGCCGCGTTCGCCGCCTTCGGCGATCCGGCGATGGCCGAGATTTCCCCGCCCTCAGCGTTCCGGTGCACCGTGGTCCGAAGCTGGCCGGCGAGAATGTCTGCGGCCTGCTCGAGCTGGTCCGGATCAGGGATCGAGACATGCAGCACCGCCGAGCCGATCTGCGCCTTGAGTTCGCGGCTCGTGCCTTCTGCGATCTTGCGGCCCTTGTCGATCACGGCGATGCGCGCGGCGAGCTGGTCCGCCTCTTCGAGATACTGGGTGGTGAGCAGAATGGTCACGCCCGCTGCCGCCAATTCCCGGATCATCCGCCACACGCCCTGACGTGCCGTGGGGTCTAGGCCGGTCGTCGGCTCGTCCAGAAAGAGTACGCCAGGCGTCACGATCAGTGATGCCGCGATGTCGAGCCTGCGCCGCATGCCGCCGGAATAGTCCTTGACCTGCTTGCGCGCCGCGTCCGCAAGGTCGAATGCGTCGAGGAGTTCGTCCGCGCGTGCCGCCGCCGTGCGCCCGCGGAAGCCCCACAGGCGGGCAAGCATGATGAGGTTCTCCCGGCCCGTGAGATCCTCGTCAAGCGAGGCGAACTGGCCGGTGAGAGCTATTTCGCTGCGCACCTTGTGCGGCTCCGTCGCCAGGTCGTGCCCCATTAGCGTTGCCGTCCCGGCGTCTGCCTTGATGAGCGTTGCGAGGATGCGGATCAGCGTCGTCTTGCCGGCGCCGTTCGGGCCGAGCACTGCGAAGATCATGCCGCGCGGAACGTCGAGGTCGATTCCGTCGAGCGCCTTCACGCTGCCGAACTGCTTGGTGAGTCCGCGTGCCGTGATCGCGAAGGGAAATGCGGACGCTTCCGAAATGAAGTTCCGCGCAGGTGCTGTCGTACTCATCGAAACCACCGTGTCTGGTTGCAACATGAAATGGACGTTGCTGCCTGGTTCAGGCCGACAGCAGGCGCTGGAATATAGACATTACGAAGAATTTTATCAGCGATCGCGGACGCTGGCCCATCACATTACTGCCACCAGATGACATCAAGGCGGTCATTCGTTCGCACGGAACGGCGGAATTTCCGCCAATGACATTGTCCGGTTATTCGACTAGTTCTAAGTTGCAGGCAAACATGACCACGAGTGAGGACGTTCATGCGCTGGAGAGGCCGCCGGGAAAGCAGCAATGTCAGTGATCAGAGAGGACGCGGCGGTTTCTCAGGAATGCCGCGCGGCATGCCCGTTCGCATTCCCATAGGCCGTGGTGGCGGTGGACTGTCCACCATCATCGTCCTGGCCGTGCTTTTCGTCGGCGCGCGGGCGCTCGGCATCGACCCGATGGAGCTTCTGACGGGCGTCCCCGGCGAGCAGCCGCGTGTCGAGCGCACCGCCCAGAATGACGAGAGCATGCAGTTCGCCCGTGTCGTGCTCGCTGAGACGGAGGATGTGTGGACCGACATTTTCGCCGCCGCGGGGTCAGATTATCCGGAACCGACCATGGTCGTCTTCTCCGGCGCTGTTCAGTCAGCCTGCGGTTTCGCATCCGCCGCCAGCGGCCCCTTCTATTGCCCAGGCGACCGGAAGGTTTACATCGACCTCGACTTCTTCAACGAGCTCGCCACGCGCTTTGGCGCTGCGGGCGACTTTGCGCAGGCCTACGTGATTGCTCACGAAGTCGGCCACCATGTGCAGAATCTGACCGGCGTGCTGCCGCGCTTCAACCAGGCGCGCCAGCGCATGAGCCAGGCGGAAGCCAACGCCATGTCGGTGCGTGTGGAGCTGCAGGCGGACTGTTATGCGGGCGTGTGGGCCAACCACACCGACCAGAAGGGGCTTCTGGAGGAGGGCGATCTGGACGAGGCGCTGAACGCCGCCTTCCAGATTGGCGACGACACGCTGCAGAAGCGTACCCAGGGCTACGTCGTGCCGGAAAGCTTCAATCACGGCACTTCGGCCCAGCGCAAGACGTGGTTCCTGCGAGGTTATCAGTCTGGTGATGTCACGAGTTGCGACACCTTCAGCGGGGACATCTGACCGCACGAACCTCGGGGAATGTCATAGGCAGCCATGCGACTGGTTCAGCTCATCACCCTGGTAGTCACCGGCGCCGGAGCCGTTGTTATGTCGCAGGCGCCTGAATTTGCTCAGCAATACCGGCAGCGCCTGGGCGGCGCGCTGGAGGAGCTTGCCGAGGTGGTAGCCGGCTTCGATGCGGATGCCGCCCGATACAACCTCGACCGCGAGCAGGCCCTTGAGATCCATCGCCAGGCCACCGAGCCTTTCCTGCGCGACCGCGGCGTGTCCATGGAAGCGGTGCTGCGCCGGCTCGACCGTCTGCACGCCCAGGCCAGGCATTTCGAGGAACTGCCGCCGTTCCTGAGGCCGGTCGCGCTTGCCTATCCTCCTGACGAGCGCGTGCTGGAGGGCACCTTCCAGGACTTCCGGCCCGCCGTGCCGGTGACGGCGGATGGCACCGTCTGGGCGGGCGCTGGCGGATTTGTCGGCTGGCTGATCGGGCGCATCCTCACGCTGCCCTTCAGACGCAGACGGCGGGCTCTCGCCCGCCGCTGAAACACTTTTGCTAGGTTTTTCTTGACTTGGTAGCAGCCGGAGGTTCAGGCGTTCTCGAGCAGCGGCTCGCCCTTGCGCTCGCGGATCAGGTTGATGAACCGGCGGAACAGGTAGTGCGAGTCCTGCGGGCCGGGCGAAGCTTCCGGGTGGTGCTGGACGGAGAACACCGGCTTGCCGACGACCGCGAGACCGCAGTTCGAGCCGTCGAACAGTGAGACATGCGTCTCGACCACGCCCTCCGGCAGCGACTTGGAGTCCACCGCGAATCCGTGGTTCATCGACACGATCTCCACCTTGCCCGTCGTGTGATCCTTCACCGGATGGTTCGCGCCGTGATGGCCCTGATCCATCTTCATGGTCTTGCCGCCGAGCGCGATGCCGAGCAGCTGGTGGCCCAGGCAGATGCCGAACATCGGGATGTCGGCCTCGAGCAGCTTGCGGATCATCGGCACGGCATATTCGCCGGTGGCGGCTGGGTCGCCCGGGCCGTTGGACAGGAACACGCCGTCCGGATTGAGCGCCAGAATGTCTTCCGCCGAGGTCGTGGCGGGCACGATCGTCACCTTGGCGCCGAGCCCGGCGAGCAGGCGCAGGATGTTGCGCTTCACGCCGAAGTCGACGGCGACGATGTGGTACTTGGTGTCCTGTGCCTCACCGTACCCCTCGTTCCAGACCCACGGGGTTTCGGTCCACACCATGGACTGGCCCGAGGTCACCTCCTTGGCGAGGTCCAGGCCCACCAGGCCGCTCCACTCGCGCGCCTGCCGGTGCAGATCCTCGATGTCGAACTTGCCGTCCGGCGAATGCGCGATCACCGCATTCGGCATGCCCTTTTCGCGGATGAGCACGGTCAACGCGCGCGTATCGATGCCGGTGAGCGCGATCACGCCGCGGCGCCTGAGCCAGGCGTCCAGGTGCTCGGTGGCGCGGTAGTTGGAAGGATCGGTGACATCGGCGCGGAAGATGGCGCCAACGGCGCCAGCGCGCATGGCCGGATGCAGGTCCTCGATGTCCTCGTCGTTGGTGCCGACGTTGCCGATATGGGGGAAGGTGAAGGTGACAATCTGCCCGCTGTAGGAAGGATCGGTCAGGATCTCTTCGTAACCGGTAAGAGCGGTGTTGAAGCACACCTCACCGACGGCGCTGCCCGTCGCGCCAAGGCCCGAACCCTCGATGACCGTCCCATCCGCCAGCACAAGAACAGCCGTGACCTTGGGAGCGATCCAAGGGCCGCTTGCAGTCGTCATACAAAGTCTCCATCTTACAGAGGCAGCCGAAAAGATCGGTGCGGTCACTACCGTGAGTGCTTGTTGCGCGCAAGGGTAGCGCGGACCGCGACCAGCCAGCGTCTCGTGTTAGTTAATATGCTTGCAGGTGGCGAACAATAGTTCAGGCAGCGCGCGTGGTCAATTGACGCGGTGCAAAGCCGGCCTGTTCGGAAAGTTACGGGCACTTTGAGTGAACCCACCTACAAAATCCGATCCGTTTGGGATATGTGCCGGTTCCTCTCTGGAGACCTTAAATGCCAATTCGCGACGATATCGCTCAAGCCCTTGTGGATGCCGTTAAGCACCAGGATAAACGCCGGACCTCGACGCTCCGGCTGATTCAGGCTGCCATCAAGGACCGTGACATCGCGCATCGTTCGGCCGGCAAGGACCCTGTGACCGATGCGGACGTCCTGGAAATCCTCACCCGGATGGTGAAGCAGCGCCGGGAATCGGTTCAGATCTATGAGCAGAACGGCCGCGCCGACCTGGCGCAGGAGGAACGTCACGAGATCGCCATCATCGAGGAATTCCTGCCCAAACCGCTGGACGAGGCGGAGTTGAAGCAGGCCTGCGAGCAGGTGGTGCGCGAGATCGGCGCGGAAGGTCTGCGCGACATGGGCCGCTGCATGAACGCCCTGAAGGAGCGCTATCCGGGCCGCATGGACTTCAGCAAGGCCAGCGGCGTGGTTCGCGAGCTGCTGAAGTAGCCGCGAGAGCCGCGGCGCCTTGGTCGCAGTTCCCGCGAAGCGAAGGGTTTCTTTCGCGATGGTTTGTGATGGCTGCCCTGTTGGCTCTTTCCAGGGTCGGGTTGTCCACATGCTGTGAATTGCGGGAATAGCGTGCACATTTCCGGTGGCATCCGGCCGATCCGGAAAGCTCGGGCAAGCTTTCTTCAAGCGGCGTTGATTTGGGGTGCGGTTCGTGAGAAAGCCTTGACCATGCGCTTTTCCCAGAGTTTCCTTGATGAAATCCGTGACCGCGTGCCCATTTCGCAGGTGGTGCGCATGCGCGTCTCCTTCGACAAGCGCAAGACCAACACTGCCCGCGGCGACTACTGGGCCTGCTGCCCCTTCCACGGTGAAAAGTCGCCGAGCTTCCACTGCGAGGACCGCAAGGGGCGCTACCATTGCTTCGGCTGCGGCGTCTCGGGCGATCATTTCCGATTCCTGACGGATCTCGATGGCATCAGCTTCCCCGAGGCGGTCGCCATCGTCGCTGAGATGGCAGGCGTTCCCATGCCCGCCCGCGATCCGGAGATGGAGCGCCGTGAACAGGTGCGCGCGAGCCTCACGGACGTCATGGAGATGGCGGCGCAGTTCTATGAGAAGTGCCTGCAGGAGGCCGTCGGCGCGGAAGCCCGCGCCTATCTGCGCAATCGCGGCATTTCCTCGACCACGCAGCGGACCTTCCGCATCGGCTTCGCGCCCGATTCGCGCAATGCGCTGCGCCAGCATCTCGCCCAGAAGGGCGTCACGGTCGATCAGATGGAGGCCTGCGGCCTGATCGTCTCTGGCCCGGATGTGCCCGTGGCGTTCGACCGCTTCCGCGGCCGCATCATGTTCCCGATCGAGGATTCGCGCGGTCGCGTCATCGCCTTTGGCGGCCGGGCCATGTCGTCCGACGTGCCCGCGAAATACCTCAACTCGCCGGACACCGAGCTCTTCCACAAGGGTAACGTGCTCTACAACTTCGCGCGCGCCCGCAGGAACGCCAAGGATACGCCGCTGATCGCTGTCGAAGGCTACATGGACGTGATCGCTCTAGCCCAGGCCGGCATCGACACGGCCGTGGCGCCGCTCGGCACGGCGCTCACCGAAAACCAGCTTGAGCTGCTCTGGCGTGTCACCGGCGAACCCATCCTCTGCTTCGATGGCGATGGCGCGGGTCTTCGCGCCGCCTGGCGCGCCGCCGACCTCGCCCTGCCGCTCGTCCAGCCCGGCCGCACGGTGCGCTTTGCCCTGCTTCCGGAAGGCAAGGATCCTGACGACATCGTGCGGGAAGGCGGCCGCGAGCCCTTCGACACGGTGATCGCCCAGGCCCTTCCGCTCGCCGATCTCATCTGGATGCGCGAGACCTCGGGCGGCGTCTTCGATACGCCCGAGCGCCGCGCTGAGCTCGAGCAGCGCCTGCGCGCCCTCACCAGCCAGATCAAGGACGAGAGCGTCCGCCGCCACTATGCGCAGGAGCTGCGCGACCGCATGGTAAGCTTCTTCGGCGCGCCGAAGCCGGCAGCTAGGGGAGGGGACCGTGCGGGCTCTTCCTATGGCGGTTCCTATGGCGGCCGCAACAGACCGGGCTCGCGGCCGGGAGCGGCTTCCGGCCGCCTGCCCGTCTCGCAGAGCCTTGCCCGCTCGTCCCTGGTGAGGGCCGTTCCGGGTACGGCGATGCCGCTGCGGGAGGCCACCATCATCGTCATGTTGGTCAACCATCCCGCGCTGATCGAAGAGCACTTTGACGCAGTCGAGCCTCTTGAGCTGACCAGCAACGATCTTGTGCGCCTGCGGCGCGTAATCCTGGACCAGTTCGCCTTTGGCCGTGCGGTTGACCGTGAAAAGTTGATTTCTGCTATTGAAGAAGCGGGCTTACGTCCTATCTGGGCCGAGGCGGAGCAGCGCGTGAAGGCTGCCTATCTGTGGCCGGCGCTGCCCGAAGCGGCGATCGAGGATGCCCGCGAAGCGTTCTCGCAGGTGTTGCACTTGCATAGGCGAGTTCGCTCTCTACATAGGGAGCTGAGAGCAGCCGAGGCCGAGATGGCGGCGGCGGAAGTCTGGACGGAAGAGGATGCGCGCCATCTGGCTGAACTTCAGGCTGAGCTGCACAACATCGAAGCCACCAATGCGCTGATCGACGGTTTTGGTATCGCGTCGGGGCGTGTCGGAGGACGGTCATGAGGGGTGAGACTGCGTTTGATTCGCTTTTTCGAGCGAATCATGTCACTGCACCTTGACCTGGATCACGAATGAAGGAATCAACATTGATTCTGCGCTGCCACGGCACAGCTCGCTCCGAATGGAAAAAAGATCCGTATCACAAGGCATGGACCGTTCGACACTTCGCATTAGATGACAGGGTTAATCGTGCGTTTACGGGAGCGCGATAGAGGCGACTCACGCGCGAGGGAGCTGCGCGCAACCAATGTGATTTTCCGGCACGGCGGCCGGTAGGAGATTGCAAGGCATGGCGACAAAGGAAAAGGAAGAGGTCGAGACCGAGCGCGACGACAGCCCGCTGCTGGACCTTTCTGACGACGCAGTCAAGAAGATGATCAAGGTCGCCAAGAAGCGCGGCTATGTCACGATGGACGAACTCAATGCGGTTCTTCCGTCGGGCGAGGTGTCTTCTGAGCAGATCGAGGACACCTTGGCCATGCTGTCCGACATGGGCATCAACGTCGTCGAGGATGAGGAAGCGGGCGAAGAGGCTGAGGCCGAGGACGACGAGGGCGGCGAGCTCGCTGAAATCGGCGGCGGCGGTCCTCTTGCTGTTGCCCAGAAGAAGGAGCCGACGGACCGCACCGACGATCCGGTTCGCATGTATCTGCGCGAGATGGGCTCCGTCGAGCTTCTGTCCCGTGAGGGCGAGATTGCGATCGCCAAGCGCATCGAGGCTGGCCGTGAGACCATGATCGCCGGTCTCTGCGAGAGCCCGCTCACTTTCCAGGCTCTCATCATCTGGCGCGACGAGCTCAACGAAGGCAAGATCCTCCTGCGCGAGATCATTGACCTTGAGGCCACTTATGCGGGCCCGGAGGCGCGTCAGGCGCCGGTCATTGCGCGCCCTGACGAAGAAGAGAAGAAGCCTGCCGCTCCCGAGAAGCCTTCCCGTGCCCGCCGCAATGACGATGATGATGTGACGAACGTCGGCGGCGAGCCGATCCAGGAAGAGGAGGATGAGGAAGAGGACGAGAACAACCTGTCGCTGGCGGCCATGGAGGCCGAGCTCAAGCCCAGCGTCATGCAGACCCTCGACTTCATCGCCGACACCTACGCTAAGCTGCGCAAGCTTCAGGATCAGCACGTCGAGAACAAGCTGAACGACGGCGGCAAGGAGCTGTCGACGGCCCAGCAGCTTCAGGCCAAGCAGCTCAAGGACGAGCTGATCAAGGCCGTGAAGTCGCTGTCCCTGAACAACCAGCGCATCGAGACGCTGGTCGAGCAGCTCTACGACATCAACAAGCGCCTCGTTCAGAACGAGGGCAGGCTGCTGCGCCTGGCCGAGAGCCACGGCGTGCGCCGCGAGGATTTCCTGCGCGCCTATCAGGGCTCGGAACTCGATCCGAACTGGATCAAGACCGTTGCCCAGCTTCCCGAACCCGGCTGGAAGCAGTTCGTTGAGAAGGAAGCCAGGACGATCGAGGAAATCCGCGCCGAGATCCAGAACCTTGCCCAGGAAACCGGTATTTCGATCGGTGAGTTCCGCCGCATCGTGAACCAGGTGCAGAAGGGCGAGCGCGAGGCGGCAATCGCCAAGAAGGAGATGGTCGAGGCGAACCTGCGTCTCGTGATCTCCATCGCCAAGAAGTACACGAACCGCGGCCTGCAGTTCCTTGACCTCATTCAGGAGGGCAACATCGGCCTGATGAAGGCCGTGGACAAGTTCGAGTACCGCCGCGGCTACAAGTTCTCCACCTACGCCACGTGGTGGATCCGGCAGGCGATTACCCGTTCTATCGCCGATCAGGCCCGCACGATCCGTATTCCGGTGCACATGATCGAGACGATCAACAAGATCGTCCGTACCTCGCGCCAGATGCTGCACGAGATCGGCCGCGAGCCGACCCCTGAGGAGCTGGCCGAGAAGCTGGCGATGCCGCTGGAGAAGGTCCGCAAGGTCCTGAAGATCGCCAAGGAGCCGATCTCCCTCGAAACCCCGGTGGGCGACGAGGAGGATTCACATCTCGGCGATTTCATCGAGGACAAGAGCGCGATCCTGCCGATCGACGCGGCAATTCAGGCCAACCTGCGCGAGACGACCACGCGCGTTCTGGCCTCGCTCACGCCGCGTGAGGAGCGCGTGCTGCGCATGCGCTTCGGCATCGGCATGAACACCGACCACACCCTTGAGGAGGTTGGCCAGCAGTTCTCGGTGACCCGCGAGCGTATCCGACAGATCGAAGCGAAGGCGCTGCGCAAGCTCAAGCACCCGAGCCGCAGCCGTAAGCTGCGCTCGTTCCTGGACAGCTGATCCGGGAAGCCTCGAAAGAAAACGGTTCAGAAGCCGGGCTTTGCAGCCCGGCTTCTTGCTTTTTGTGACATTCCATCACGATGATCGCGTATACGCGATCAAATTGCGTACCTGTTCGCCGGTAACCCTCCGCCCTGGCAAAAGCGGTTTCTTCTGATGGTGTGTCATGAAACGGACTTCTCTGCCCGCTCTTGCGTTTGTCATCTGCCTGGCTGGCGCTTCCTGGACGCTGGCGGACGGGGGCCATACGGCCCTGCACTGGGGATATGAAGGTGCGACCGGCCCCGCGCACTGGGGAGACTTAAGCCAGCCTGCTCAGTCGGCGCGCGGCAGTCTCCCGTCGACATTGAAGAAGCCACGCCCGCCGGTCTGCCGGCCATCGATATCGAATGGGGGGCGGGCGAGACCCGCATGGTGAACAACGGCCACACGATCCAGGTTGATGTGCCCGCGGGCAGCTTCCTTCGCCGCGGGGGCGAGACCTACGAGCTTCTTCAGTTTCATTTCCATGCGCCGAGCGAGCATGAAGTCCAGGGCAGGCGCTTCCCAATGGAGGCTCACTTCGTGCATCGCCGCGTCGGCAGCGACGATCTCGGCGTGCTCGCCGTGTTTCTAGATTCTGGCGGAGAAAATGAGAGCTTCGCTCGTCTGGCCTCGCACTTTCCGGCGAAAGAGGGAGTGAGCGTCGAGGTCAATGATGTCGATATAACCGGACTTTTCCGGACGAACGGGAATACTGGTTCTACGACGGCTCACTTACGACACCGCCCTGCAGCGAGAAGGTGTCCTGGATGGTGCTGCAGCATCCGGTGAAGGTGAGCGGGGACGACATTACCCGCTTCCGCGCCCTTTATCCGATGAATGCGCGACCCGTCGCTCCGGCCAACGGCCGCCCGATCCTTTCCTCGTCCGCTTCCCCCGTCGCCGCTCACGACTAGGGGCGGCCGCGCAAGGCCGCGCCCGTTGACAGGCGGCGGCAAACATGTTCCTGCTTCCGCCATGCCCCAGCAGCAGTTGACGATAAACACCTCCGGTCAGGGCCTTTACGAGTTTACCGACAGGGTGAGGGCTTTCGTCCGCTCGAGCGGCGTCGATACGGGCTTGCTCACCGTCTTCGTGCGTCACACGTCTTGTTCGCTGCTGATCCAGGAGAACGCGGATCCGGACGTGCGGCGCGACCTCAGGGAGTTCTTCCGCCGTCTCGTGCCGCCCTCTGATGATCCGTCGATGCGCTGGATCGTGCATACGCTGGAAGGGCCGGACGACATGCCTGCCCACATCAAGGCCGCGATGATGCCCGTTTCCCTGGCCGTACCGGTCGGCAACGGCCAACCATTGCTTGGCACCTGGCAGGGTATATATCTCTTTGAACACCGCGACCGGCCCCATAGCCGCACGGTTGTGCTTCATATAGCATGACGGATTGATTGTCCCGGGCCGGACGCGTTACGGGCGGCCTGCAGAACGAGGAGCGNCGGGCGGCAGCGAGACCGTCGGCGAGGCAGTGGAGCACAAGGGCTTTCTGATCCGCGCGACGCCCTACAAGGAGCAGGGCCAGTTCCAGACCTGCGGCGTGATCACCAAGGAGGTGAATGGGGTCCGCAAGGAGCACCGCTTCATTCGCGCCGACCGTTTCCCGTCGATCGATCTCGCCGCCGATCACGCGATCCGCAAAGGGCGCCAGATCATCGACGAGATGGGCGAACACATCTTCAATTGAGCGAGGCGCCCGCTTCACCGTGAGGCCAGCGCCGGGCGCGCATCGAAAACGCCCCGCGCGGTGAGCATATCTCACGCCAGCGGGGCGCAAATTTCACGCAGAAGGATGGACGCGCGGCTTGTGCCGTCCGTTCTGCATCAGAACCCGAAACCGGACTTCCCGGGTGACTCGACGATCTCGACCAGCTCCAGCTCGAACGTCAGGTCGCGCCCTGCGAGCGGGTGGTTGCCGTCGACGGTCACGGTCTCGTCCGTAAGTGCGATCACGGTGAGGGGGATTTCCCTGCCGTCCCGTGTGGTGGCCGTCAGGCCAGTGCCGATTTCCAGAGTCAGTTCCGGCGGCAGGGCGCTGCGCGGAATCTCCTGCACCTGGCGCTCGTCCCGCGGACCGTAGGCTTCGTCCGCCGGGATGGTTACGACGGTGGTCTCCCCAACCGACATGCCCTCGACCTGCCGCTCAAAGCCGGGAATTACCTGACCGCTGCCGATCTGGAATTCCAGAGGCTCGCGGCCGCGGGAAGAGTCGAATTCCGTTCCGTCCGCGAGCGTGCCGCGATAGTGGACGCGAACGATGTCGCCCGTTTGTGCCTGTGCCATGAATTGTCTCCCTTCGATGTACCGGACTTCTTGCTGGCATCAAGCCGCGCAAATTCCGCGCCTCACGCGACGCAGACATGAGAGAGGATAGGGCATCGGTTCCCGACGTAAAGGTCGGCGGGTGAATTTATTTTGCCGGGAGGGGGATGAGACCCTCTGATACAGACCGTGCAGGCGCAATCAAAAGACTCTGTCATGCACGGCTGGTTGAAACAATCGGCGTAGTTGCGCCTAATAGCCGCCTGCGCACCTATGTGCCCGTGAGAGGGTGAAACTTAAAACAGGAAAAAGGCGGAGCCACCTTTGCGCTCCGCCCAAATTTGATGGGACGATTCGGGGATGCGAGGCGCAGGCGAAAACCTTCCTATCCCGTGATCGCCCAGCGGAAACCGAACGGGTCGCGGATCTGGCCGTACTTGTCGCCCCAGAACATCACCTGCAGGGGCACTTCGATCTCGAAGCCCTCCACCTTTGTCGCGCGTTCCCACCAAGCTTCCGGATCGTCCACCTTCAGTGTGAGGGTCACCGCGGCAGGCTTTTCAGCGGGATGTCCGTGCTCGGGAAAGGCATCGCAGAGCATGAGCGACCCGCCGTTGATGTAGAGGTGCAGGTGCATCGTGCGGCCCTTGTCGTCGAGCGGAGCGCGGGCTACCTCCCTGGCGCCGAAGGCACGCTTGAAGATCTCCGCGGCCCTCACCGCGCCATCCAGTTCCAGATAGGCGATGATGCCGCCGCGGACCTCCGCAGTCTCACCTGGAGCAACTTCGATTTCCGGCATGGATTCCTCCTCAGGTTTTCCTGAAGGAACGACGAATGGGGATCGCCTGATCCGACAACCACCTTTCGGTCATGGACGGGCGGGCGTCAGGAACTTCCGGCCTGCTTCCAATGCGTCAAGCTGCTGGCGGATGTGTGCTGCTTCCGCCGGCGTGCGGGCAAGCGCAATGGCGCGGCTGAATACCTGCCGCGCCTCCTCGACCCGTCCCAGTTCCTTGAGCAGTGCGCCGCGCACACCGTGGAAGTAGAAATAGCCGTCGAGCTTGACCTTGAGCGGCTCAACGAGGTTGAGCGCCTGCTCCGCTCCGGATGCCTTGAACACCGCGACCGCCCTGTTGAGCGTGATGACGGGGGAGGGGGTCATGCGTTCCAGCGTAAGATAAAGCAGGCTGATCTGGGTCCAGTCGGTCTCTTCCGGACGTTCCGCCTGCGCGTGCAGCGCGGCGATGGCAGCCTGCAGCTGATAGGGACCCGGCCGTCGGTGCCGCACCGCCTTTTCCACCAGCGCAAGCCCCTCCGCGATCATTTCCCGGTTCCAGAGGGTCCGGTCCTGGTTTTCGAGCAGGATGATGTTGCCGTCCGCGTCGAGCCGGGCGGGGGTGCGTGCATGCTGGAGCAGCATCAGCGCCAGCAGCCCCATGATCTCGGGCTCCGAGGGATACAGACGCAGCAGCAGCCGGCCGAGCCGGATCGCCTCGTCGCAGAGCGGTGCGCGCAGGTGTGCCTCGCCGCCGCTTGCGGCATAGCCTTCGTTGAAGATGAGGTAGATCATCGCCGCGACTGCCCCCACGCGCTCGGCACGCTCCGCCGGTCCGGGCGCCTCGAAGGGCACGTCCGCAGCCATGATCCGTCGCTTGGCGCGGGTGATGCGCTGTTCCATCGCCTTCTCGTTGACGAGGAAGGCGGACGCGATCTCCTTCACCGTCAGGCCGGAGACGATCCTGAGCGCCAGCGCGATCTGCTGGGTCGCGGGCAAGTCCGGATGACAGCAGATGAACATGAGCCTCAGGATGTCGTCGCGGTAATGCGAATTGTCGAGCCGCTCCGACATCTCCGCCTCGGCGTCGTCGAGGTTGGAGATCAACCGGTCCTCGGGCAGCTCTGTGGTGCGACTGTCGCGCCGCACGCTGTCGAGCGCCGCGTTGCGCCCGACGAAGATGAGCCACGCGGCAGGGTCGCGCGGCGGTCCCTTCTCGGGCCAGGTCTTGAGCGCCCTGAGGCAGGCTTCCTGGAAGGCTTCCTCCGCCCGGTCGAGATCGCGGAAGTAGCGCAGCAGAGCGCTGACGACCTGCGGCCGCGCCCCAACCAGTGCTTTCTCGATCCAGGCGAGGTCGCTCATGCCGTCTCTGCCGCCTTTGCCTCGACGACGCCCTTCTTGAAGATGCTGATGGGCCGGATCTCGAAGGTGCAGGTTTCGCCCTTCTTGATCGCCTTGGCCGCCTCGATCACCTCCTCGAGGCTGTCGCCTTCCAGTACGTAGAAGCCGAGCAACTGTTCCTTCGTTTCCGCGAAGGGGCCGTCGAGAACCACGTCGCCGTTCGGGCCGCTGCGGATCGTGGTTGCCGCCGAGGTCGGCAGCAGCCGGATCGACGGGCCCATCTTGCCGCGCGCGGCGAGTTCGGCCGTGACCTTGCCCCGCTTCGCCAGAACGGCGTCGTCCTCTTCCTTCGACCAGGAGGTGACGACATTCTCGTCATGGTAACACAGGATCGCATAGAGCATGGCATTCCTCCTCCCTTATGGACGGACGAGGATGCCCCAATCCGACAGGAGTGGCGAGCCTTTTCCACGCCGAAGGCGGCGGTGCGGCCTGCTTTCTCCTTGCGCGGGCGCGGAATCCGGCTATGTGTTGGACCTCATGAAAAAGATCACGATCCGCCAGCCGGACGACTGGCACCTGCACCTTCGCGATGGAACCGTTCTCCAGGCCGTGGCGCCGTACACCGCCCATTTCGGCCGCGCCATCGTCATGCCGAACCTGGTTCCGCCGGTCGTAACCACGGCAGACGCGGCAGCTTACCGCGAGCGGATTCTGGCCGCGCTGCCCGAAGGCAGCAGCTTCCAGCCACTGATGACCCTCTATCTGACGGAGAACAGCTCCGCCGACGACATCGCGGCTGGCTTCCGTGATGGCATCGTTACGGCAGTGAAGCTCTATCCGGCGGGCGCCACGACCAATTCCCACAGCGGCGTGCGCAACATCGAGAAGGTCTATCCCGTCCTGGAGCGCATGGCCGGGATCGGCATGCCACTCTGCGTCCATGGCGAGGTGACGGACCCCGACGTCGACATCTTCGACCGTGAAGCGGTGTTCATCGAGCGGGTGCTGGCGCCCCTACGCCAGCGCATACCGGAGCTCCGCATCGTCATGGAGCACGTGACGACCAGCGATGGGGTCGACTTCGTCCGCGCCCAGAATGGCGCGATTGCCGGCACCATCACGCCGCACCACCTCATCATAAACCGCAACGCGATCCTCGTGGGGGGCATCCGTCCGCACTACTACTGTCTGCCGGTTGCCAAGCGCGAGAAGCACCGCCTGGCGTTGCGCGCCGCGGCGACCTCGGGCGAGGGAACCTTCTTCCTCGGTACCGATTCCGCCCCGCACATCGACCCGCTCAAGGAATGCGCCTGCGGCTGCGCCGGCGTTTTCAACGCGCCGAACACCATGGCCTGCCTGGCCCATGTCTTCGAGCAGGAAGGGGCGCTCGACCGCCTGGAGGCTTTCGCCTCGCTCAACGGTCCGGCATTCTACCGTCTGCTGCCGAACGAGAAGCGCATCACCCTGGTCCGCCGCGACGAGCCGGTGACCATGCCCGCGAAGATCACGGCAGGCGAGCACACGATCACCGTCTTCGACCCGATGTTCCCCATCCACTGGGAGGTCGAGGACGCGGACTGACGCAACCGGCGGGCGGATATTCGTCCGTCCCCGCTGCGCACGGAGATTTCTCGAGCCCGCGCCCCTGGGCACGGGAGCACAGTAACTGCCGCGTCTGCGGAAAAACGACTACGGAGACACCTTCATGTTCGCCAACACCTTTCCGGACAAGGCGCTGATTGCCGAGACAGTGGCGCGGATGCTGCTGGAGATCGAGGCCGTCCATATCCGGGCCAACGAGCCCTACACTTTCACCTCCGGCCTGCGTAGCCCGGTATACACCGACTGCCGCAAGATCATTTCCTATCCGCGCGTGCGCTCCGCCATAATCGACCTGGGCATCTCCGTCATCCTGCGTGACGCGGGTTTCGAGCAGTTCGACGCGGTGGCCGGTGGCGAGACGGCCGGCATTTCCTACGCCGCCTGGATCGCCGACCGCCTGGGCCTGCCCATGCTTTACGTGCGCAAGAAGCCGAAGGGCTTCGGCCGCAACGCCCAGATCGAGGGCGATCTCAGGGAAGGCGCCCGCGTCCTGCTGGTCGAGGATCTGACGACGGATGGCGGCAGCAAGCTCAAGTTCGCCGAAGCGCTCCGCAACGCCGGGGCCACCGTCAGCCACACCTTCGCGCCCTTCTACTATGACATTTTCAAGGACACGCCGGCCCGTCTCGAGGCTGCCGGTATGAAGCTGCACTACCTTTCGACCTGGTGGCATGTGCTGGAGGTCTGTCGCAAGGAAGGCCGCTTCCCGGGACAGCTGGATGAGGTGGAAGCCTTCCTCAAGTCGCCGCTCGAGTGGTCCGCCGCGCACGGCGGCATCTCCGAGCTGCCGACCCGCAAGGACGACTGACCGGCCCGCCGCAATCTGGCGTTTGAGACACGGCATGACATCCCGAGAAGGCGCCCCGCGGCGCCTTTTTTAATTAAGAAAAAATGGCCCCTGCCGGGAGTGCAGGGGCCTAGGGAGCGTCTGAGGAAGAACGAGCGAAAGTGGTGACCCCCGCGTTGACGATATTGCCTCCGGCGCGGGATCGGCCGCAGGACTTGTCCGGGCAGGTTAGGGACGCGGCGTGTGCCGGACCTGTCCTGCTGAAGCCGCCTGTGCTGTTGGCTCAGGACGGGCACGCGGCACAGGTGACATGCCGCATGGCCAATGGGAGAGACTGATTTTCCGGTGAAACCCACCTGAGGGTTTCCTGTTCGCGGTTCCGTGAAGAATTGGTGCCAAGTTTCCCGGAAACCGCTCGGAATCGCTTGGGGCTTGGTCAGGCGCGGAGGAAGGCCGCACGCTTCCGTGAAGCCTTCCGCGAGCGGTCAGTGGGCTGAAGGGCCCTTGGCCAGGAAGACTGGGACGAGGAGATCGCCCCAGCTTCCGTCGCCACCATGGAAGCGCGACGAGCGCACGAGCTCCACGGTCAGGCCCATCTCCACGGCCTTGATCACCGACTGGTTGAGACGGTGCAGGTCATTGGCCAGCGCCCGGACCGCTGCCTGCTGATCGGCATCCATGGCGATTGACTGTTCCTCGGCACGCTCTTTGACGTGTGTGCGTTGCATGGTGGTCTCCCTTCAGGAGTGTGATGATGTTTACTCGGCCGCTGGCTTGAACTGGGCGGCTTCGGTCGACTCGGCCAGAGCCGTGGTCGAGGACTCGCCGCCGGTGATTGCCAGCGACACGAGGTCGAAGTAGCCCGTGCCAACCTCGCGCTGATGACGGGTGGCGGTGTAGCCGTGAGCTTCCGCCTCGAACTCGGCCTGCTGCAGCTCGGAATAGGCCGCCATCTGGCGCTCCTTGTAGCCGCGGGCGAGCTCGAACATGCCGTAGTTCAGCTGGTGGAAGCCGGCGAGCGTGATGAACTGGAACTTGTAACCCATGGCCGCCAGCTCCTTCTGGAACTTCGCGATCGTGGCGTCGTCCAGGTTCTTCTTCCAGTTGAACGACGGCGAGCAGTTGTAGGCGAGCATCTTGCCCGGGTAGTGCTTGTGCACGCCCTCTGCGAACTTGCGCGCCTGCTCCAGGTCCGGCTTCGAGGTCTCGCACCAGATGAGGTCGCAGTAGGGCGCATAGGCGACCGCGCGGGCAATGCAGGGCTCGAGGCCGTTGCGGACGCGGTAGAAGCCCTCCGCCGTGCGGCCGGCGTCGTAGTCCACGAACGGACGGTCGCGCTCGTCGATGTCCGAGGTGAGCAGCTTGGCGGCCTCGGCGTCGGTGCGGGCGACGACGAGGGTCGGCACGCCCATGACGTCGGCGGCGAGGCGCGCGGCCGTCAGGTTGCGGATGTGCTGGGAGGTCGGAATCAGCACCTTGCCGCCCAGATGGCCGCACTTCTTTTCGGAGGCCAGCTGGTCCTCGAAGTGAACGCCAGCGGCACCCGCCTCGATGAAGGCTTTCATGATCTCGAAGGCGTTCAGCGGGCCGCCGAAACCGGCCTCGGCGTCAGCGACGATCGGAGCGAACCAGGTCTCGACCGACAGGCCATTGCCCTCGGAGACTTCAATCTGGTCAGCGCGCTGCAGCGTGCGGTTGATGCGGCGACAGAGCTCTGGCGCGGAGTTGGCCGGATAGAGCGACTGGTCCGGATACATCGCCCCGGCCGTGTTTGCGTCGGCAGCAACCTGCCAGCCGGAGAGATAGATCGCCTTCAGGCCGGCACGCACCATCTGCATCGCCTGGTTGCCGGAGAGCGCGCCGAGTGCGTTGACGAACGGCTCCTCCTGCAGGAGCTTCCAGAGCCTGTTGGCGCCATGCTCGGCCAGCGTGTACTGGATCGGCATGGAACCGCGAAGGCGCTTGACGTCTTCGACGGTATACGGGCGCTCGATGCCTTCAAAGCGTCCCTTGGGAGCGGACGGAACAAGGTTGTAAAAGTCTGTCATGCTGCGGCTCGTTATATCGGTTGGCGAAAATCTGTGACAGGATTTACGCGAACGCCGTCGCGACTGTCAGCAAAATTTCGCATTGCAGCATGGAAAATCGGGTTGTTCTGTCGAGTTTCGTCAATCTCTTCTTGTAAACTTGTCAAAAATGTAAAACACTCTGCGCACCAAGGCTCGTGTCAAATTTGTAAAGATGATTGCGCAGAAGATCTTTGCCGGGGCTCGCATCCGTCGCATTCGGGTCTCGAAGGGGCTTACACAGACGGCGATGGCGGAGGCGCTGGGCATTTCGCCGTCCTACCTCAACCTGATCGAGCGCAACCAGCGCCCGCTCACCGTACAGCTCATCCTCAAGCTTGCCTCCGTCTACAAGGTCGATCCGGAGGAGCTTCACGGCGAGGGCGCAGCGTCCCTGAGCCAGCTGCGCGAAGTCTTTGCCGACCCCCTGCTTTCGGGCGAGCTTCCCGGCGAGCATGAGCTGGTCGAATTTGCCGAGGCCGCTCCCAATGCCGCCACTGCGCTCGTGAAATTGTACCGCGCCTACCGCGAGCAGGCTGAACGTCTGTCGGATCTGTCGGAGGTTATTGCGGCCAATCCTGGAGCGAGCACCATCGCGGTTCCGCGTCTGCCGGCCAATGAAGTGCGCGACGTTCTGGAAGCCCGCCCCAACCATTTCGCCTCGCTCGAGGAGGAGGCGGAGGCCTTTGGCCGTATCCTGTCGCCGCAGGACGATCTGTCGGCTGCCCTCAGGCACTGGCTTCAGCAGGAGCACGGCATCGCTGTCCGCGTCCTGCCGGTCTCGGTGATGCCCAACTGGCGCCGTCGCTATGACCGCCATTCACACCGGCTGTTCCTGTCGGAGCGCCTGTCTCCGGCAGACCAGCTGCGGGAGCTCGCGATCGAGGCCTGCCTCATTCGCATGCGCGCGGCCATCGCCGCCGAGATCGACGCCCTCAGGCTGTCCAGCGACGAAGCGCGCCGTCTCGCCCGCTTCGAGCTTGCCCGCTACGCCGCGCATGCGCTGATGATGCCCTATGCAGCTTTCCTCAATGCCGCTGAGCGGCAGCGCTACGATATCGATGTCCTGGCCGCGCGCTTCCGTGTCTCCTTCGAGCAGGCCGCGACGCGCCTGACCACGCTCGCGCGGGAAGAGCGTGCGGGCATTCCGTTCTTTATGATGGAGATCGACCACGCCGGAAACCGTCTGCGCAGGGCAGGGGCGGAGGGCTTCCCGCACGCCCGCTTCGGCGGGGCCTGTCCGCGTCTGGCCGTCTATGCCGCCTTCGCCGAGCCGGGCCGCATCATTCCCGAGGCGGTGCAGATGCCGGATGGCGAAATGTTCTTGACCCTTTCGCGCACGGTGGACGGCCCCTATGCTGGTTTCGAGGTGCGGCCACGCCGCACCGCCATTCTGCTCGGCTGCGAGCTGTCCTACGCCGGCCAGACCGTCTACGGCGGCGCGCTCAGCCAGGCCTCCCTGGAAGCGCCGCTTCCGGTTGGCCGTGCCTGCCGCCTGTGCGAGCGTCAGGGATGCCTCTCCCGCGCCGAGCCTCCTGTCACCCGCCCGCTCGGCCTCGACGAGATGGTCACTGGCTTCAGCGCGTTTGACTTCCAGTAGGGATGGGACAGTTTCAGGAGCCTGAGACAGGGCCCGTCCTGCGGTTTTGGGCATCCCCCGCAAGAGGGCCGCGTGCCGCGTGTCAGGCGAAACGGAAGGGCAGGCCGGAAATCAGGGCCCGGACGTACCGCCGCTTCTGGTAAAGGCCGTTGAGAGAGACCCGGTTGAAGGCGGTGGGGGTCTGCAGGTTTTCCGGCCGCAGCATGCCGGGCTGCGTCGTGACGGCCATCGGCACGCCGAGTTCTGCCGCGACCCTAAACTCGCGTTCGCCCGCGGCGGCCGGGAAACCGTAAGGATAGGCGAAGACTCGCGGATACCGGCCGACATATCGCTCCACCGCCTGCATCGACAGCAGGATCTCCTCGCGAAGGCGCTCCTCGCTCACCCGCCGCAGATTGGGGTGTGTGACCGTATGTCCGCCGAAGCGGGCGAGCGGGTCCTTGTCGAGATTCGCCAGCTCCGATGCGTCCATGGTCAGGTCCGCGGTGATCCCCAGCGGATCGATGCCATGTTCCATGGCCAGCACGTCCAGTTCGGCGACGGCCTCGTCCTCGTCCTGTGTGGCGACATAGGCGACGAAGCGCTCGAAGGCCGCCTGTTTCTGTCCCGCGGTCTCGAGGTCGATGGTTTCCAGCCCCTTGCCGAAATTGAAGCGGATCCGCTCCGCCTTGCGTAGCAGCGCTTCGGCCGTCTCCCACCACAGCGAACGCGTGCGTTCGACAAATCCCTTCGTGATGAAGATCGTGTACGGTACGCCGTACTTGCGGAACACCGGCGCGGCAAACTCTGCATTGTTCCGGTAGCCGTCGTCGAGGGTAAAGCTCACGAAGTGCCGCTTGTCCGCCGGGTTGGCCAGCAGTGTGGGGAGATCCTCTGCGGCCACTGGCGTGAGGCCGCATTCCAGTGAGACCTGGATGGCTTCCTCGAGGAACTCCGGTGTGACCGTCAGGATTGCGTTTGGATCGAAGTCTTTCTTCTCTTGGGGCCGCACGTGATGGAGCGTGAAGATGAGTCCGCGTCCGCGCGCTTTCGACCGCAGTGCCCCCGGCATGAGCAGGTTAATTCCCTCCAGTCCGGCGCGAATGATGGTGTAGCGCAGATCCTTCAAGATGCTCATGGCCGCTTGATCCCCCTGCTTCTTGCCGTCCCGCTGCCATCGCCTACAGGATCGCGGCACTAAGGTCCACCCCACGGAACGTCGCAAGCTTGACAGGGATTGTTCCACCTCGGGCAATGGCCTGCTGTTTGCTCTTCGGATGATGAGCACCGAGTTTTGGTCGCCTTGGCGCCTGCTTTCCCAGTTGATCAACAACCGATGAACTGGGTTTGAATGATCAGCGGTTGTATGGGGTTGATTTTGCTGGTTGTGCCTGCTTAAAAAAAAGGCGCACGGGCTTCGGTTGGCTGGCCGATCGCCTGTACTTTAAGATTAATTGTGATGTATCATAAACTATTTGTTTTTGAAATATTGTCTTATTGGAAGGCAATAATGTTAGGGAACTATAATTAAGCGTGTGGATATTTGAGTAATACTACATTCGGGAGATTTAGATGGCGGCCAGACACGAGAACGAAGAAAGCTAATCTGGATATGGTTGAGAACGTGGGTTTGTCCGTGCGGTTCGTTCAGACGATGGCTTCGCAAGCGCCAATTCGTGTCGCTCGTCTGTTCGGCTGGTACGTCAGGGAATACGGCTTCGCGGATGGCTGCCGCAAGGCGGCGATGGAGGTCCGTGCGCGGCTCCGACATATCCAGGCTGAAAAAAAACGTCCCAAGCAGTATCGCGAACATCAGCAAGCTTTGACCCAACATCTGCAGCAGTACCTCCAGGCGCCACTTGGCTGGCGCATGCAGCGTATCGCCGATGCGGTTGGAGACTGGCGCAACTATAAAGGCGTGGTTCTCGCCCCGGTCGGCTATGACCTGGGCCTGAAGCAGCGGCCCGATCACATCATGCACGCTCTGGTAGAGGAAGGTTATCTATGCCTCATGCTGGAGATGAATGACAGGCCGCGGGAAATTGTCTGCCGGCAACCCGGCCTCTACGTCAGTAACCTTTGGGAGGATGCCGTGGCCTTCTTCCGGGAGGCCGCGCCGATTCTCTACATCCATTATCCGAAGTTTCGCCTGTTTCAGGAGTTTCTGCCGGGCGCGCGCATCGTCTACGATGTCCTGGATGATGAAGCGACCTTCTCGGAGAATGGTGAGTACCTTCAGTCCGATCACCGCTTTCTTCTCTCCGTGGCGGATACGGCTCTTTTTTCTTCCAAATATCTCTTTGAAAAAAATAGAAAAATTGCCAACAAGCCACTGCTTCTGGAAAACGGTGTCTACATCGACGACTTCCGGTCGTCCGACGCCGATGGAACGCCGCGCTCCGATGACGGTGTCCTTCGCGTGGGGTATCACGGCGTCCTGACCGAGCTGCTGGACGTGGATCTCCTGGGCAGAATTGCTGATCTTCCGGGCGTCGAGCTGGTGCTCGTGGGGCCTGTGGCAGCCTTTGACGTTCCGGCGCTTCCGAAGGTGCAGGAGGCGTACGAAGAGCTGTTCGAGCGCTCCAATGTCAGGCACCTGGGCAAGATCCCGTATGATCAGCTCCGTTCCTACCTCGCAGAAATCGATGTGGGCATCGTTCCGTTTCGCCCTGGCGCGGCGACGGACGGTGTTTCGCCCCTCAAGCTCTTCGAGTTCCTGGCAGCGGGAAAGCCCGTCGTGGCAACGCGCACCAAGACGTTGGAAGAGTATGCGGATATTATCGAGGTGGGGTCTCCTGAGCAGGTCGTGGCCTGGGTGAAGGAACGCTCCTGGCGACGGGTTTCGGCTTCCGACCGTGAACCTGTGCTGAAGCGTCACGACTGGCGGCATCTGACGCGCCCTCTGCTGGAGCGCCTGGCTGAAAGGGAGGTCCGGGTCCCGGCTCGCGCAGGACGGCCGCCGGAGCGTGTGGACATCATCAACGTCTATTTCTTCGACTGGAAGGGGGAGGTGCTGTTTCGCGGCGGCGCCGAGCGCTACGTGACCGATCTGACCAGGATCTGCGGGGAAATGGGCCTGAAGCCACGCATCCTGCAAAGCTCGCAAGTCCCCTTCGAGCGCAGTTTTCGTGGGGTGCCGGTCATCGGCATTCCCGTAGGCGGAGCCTGGAACTTGGGCAAACTGTCAGGCAACTTGGAACGCCATACGATGGATGCCGATCTGGTGATCGCCTCGCCCATGGACTTGGCATGCGGCCTCAGTGCCAGCAAACGCATCGTGGGTATCAACCACGGCATCCACTGGGATGCGACCACTAACCGCTTCTTTGTGGAGCAGAATACGGTGCTCCGCAGGCAGATCGTGGAAGCTCTGCAGCGCTGCCGCGCCGTGACTTGCGTCGACACGAACTTCATCAACTGGATCCGCACAGTGGACTGGGACCTTGGACGGCACCTCCACTACGTTCCGAACTACGTCAATCACGAGCAGTTTCGCGCGGTTGACAAGGACTTTGACGCGAGGGTTCTGAAGATACTCTTCCCGCGGCGGATGTGCGAGCCGCGCGGCCTTTACCTCACGATTCAGGCTTTCGACAGGTTGCTCGCGGAGAGACAGGACATCCATCTCACCTTGTGCGGGCAGGCAGTCGGCGAAGACACACGCGCCACCCGCAGCTTCATGGCACGTCACCCTGGCAGGGTGGACTGGATTGAGCGGGACATGGACGAAATGGGCGAGGTATACGCCGAGCATCACGTTGTGTTGATCCCGACCTTGTGCAGCGAGGGTACCTCCCTGTCCTGTCTCGAGGCATTTGCTTCCAACTGCGCTGTGATTGCGACCAATATCGGTGGCCTGCCGAATCTCGTGCTTGACGAATACAACGGCTTGCTGATCCGGCCCACAGGGGACGATTTGCAACGCGCCGTGACCCGGCTTGCTGATGACCGGGCCCTTGCCGCGGATCTCGCCCGGCGCGCACAGGCTGTTGCTCAGAACTTCTCGTACGAGAGATGGTCGGAGAGCTGGAAGCAGATCCTCCGATCAGTGATGTGGTAAGGTTCGCGCAAGATCCTGACCGCCATGCCGTGCGTAGAGCGCGGTGCTCGATCAGGACAGGGAACAGGATCCATCAACTTTCCGCTTGTGAGCGAGGCCGCAGGTTTCTGCGGCCTTTCGGACATAGCGTGAAATTCGCCGGTTACCGGCAGGCCTTGTCCGCCAGCGCGCGGGCCTGATTGTTGGTCTTGACCAGCCCAAGGCGTCCGCCTGTGCCGGAAAGATCGGCAACCACCAGGCGCTCGCCCTCCGCCGCATAGACCCGGATGATGGCGGCGCAGGGTTTGCGACCTCCCTTTTTCATGCGCCACTCGTGTTTCTGTCCGAAGGCGCGGGGAGCTCTTGTCGAAAGCTCAATGATGCCGGCATGGGTCCCGATGGTGCGGCCCCCTTCGTCATAGTAAATCTCAACCTTGCCTTCCACGTAGTAGAGGACGGCCTTCACGCCGCCGGGTCCGGTACATTCGAAGATAAACTCATCATCGCGTTCAAACGGAATCGGACATTTTTCGACGTCGGTATAACTGGAGATCAGTTGAGCAGCTTCCGTGGATGAAACCATCGTCACAACGCCAAACGACAGAAGGGCCGCTGCAACAAATTTATTGATCATTTTCCCTCGCCCAAACCCCAAAAGGTATTCCTCAAATCAGGGCAGAGACGTCACGCGAACGATCTGCGTCGGCGACGCCTCACTACCAACGTTATCATTTTGAGTATTGGATTGGCGTACCCCGCGTGGGTGTTTTGCGTGCGCCCCACACCTAATTTCAGACCGCCCCGCACCTAAACAAAATCAATGGCATAATGTCGGGGTGGTGGGCCCGGAGGGACTCGAACCCCCAACCAAGCGGTTATGAGCCGCCGGCTCTAACCATTGAGCTACAGGCCCGGCGAACCCTGATTAGATGCTTTCGCTTTTCCAGACAAGGGGGGCAGGAGACAGCCGTGCCCCATTCGGTCCATAATCACAACTTAGACCCGAGTCGGTAGAGGTAATCGGAGCACTATGTATGACGCGGTCCCTTTTAGCGCTTGCCTTTGTGGTCCCTCTCATCGCCGCGGCGCCGGCATTTGCTCAGGAGAGTGACATGCGGCCGAAGATTCACGTCACAGGAGAAGGTGAGGTCCGCGTCGCTCCCGACACGGCGCTTGTCACCCTGTCCGTCCTCAAGGAGGCTGCCACGGCCCGCGAGGCCATGGACGAAAACAACGCTGCGATGGCCGCCGTCATTGCCGCCCTTAAGGAAGAGGGGATCGAGGCCAAGGATCTGCAGACCAGCGGCCTGTCGATCAATCCCCAGTACGTTTATCCCGATGGCAAGAACGGAGAGGACAAGCCGCGCATCACCGGATACCAGGTCACCAACACGCTTTCGGTGCGCGTGCGCGACATAGAGAAGGTAGGCGCGGTCCTGGACCGTGCCGTTTCCCTCGGCGTGAACCAGGGCGGCAACATTGTCTTCACCAATGACGATCCGGCGTCGGTTCTGGGCGAGGCACGGAAGAAGGCCGTGGAGGATGCCATGGCCAAGGCCCGCGAACTGGCCGAGGCCGCCGGGGCCGAGGTCGGCAAGGTGCTCCGCATTACCGAAAGCGGGGGCACGCCGCCGCCCATGCCGATGATGAAGGCTGCTCGCATGGAGGCGATGGTCGCCAGTGCCCCGGTTCCGGTCGAGGCGGGCGAGAACGCCTATCGCGTTAATGTCAACGTGACCTTCGAGCTCCTGCAGAACTGATCGGCTTTCAGAATGAATAATGAATAAGGAAGAGCCGCCGGATGGGCCGTCCGGCGGCTCTTTTCGTCTGGTGAAGGAGGGTTGAAGGGGCAGGGATCGTGTGATCGGTCTGGCGATTAGTGCACGCGGATGACCGGGCAATGCGGCGCGCGGGCGAACACGACCACGTCCCGGCCATGGCGACCCCGACCTGCCACGTGGATCGCGCGACGATCCTCGCGAACGATCCGTGCCCGGTGAAGACCCATGCCGCGGGCCTTGTGCAGTGCTTCGCGGGCGGAGCAGGCGGGCGGACGGCGATGGTGATGTCCACCCCAGCCGGGACCGCGATGGCCATCGCGGACGGTGATGGTGGCGCCGTGCGAACCGATGCTGAAGTAGACGCCTTCCGCATTGGCGGCGGGCACAGCGGCGAGGGAACCCAGGCTGACGACGGCTGCGAGGGCGATGGTCTTGATCTGGCGGAACATTGTCTCACTCCCGTGTTCGGAACTTCGATGATCCAACCATACGAAACCAAGTCTGAACCCAGCGCGAACCAAACGTTAATGTTCGGTTCATCTCCCGGACGCGAGCGCCGCCTTCCAGTTCTCCATGTTGATATACGTGGTCACACGCGTAATGACGCCGTCTTCCACTTCGAAAAAACATGCCGCCCGGTACGCTGTAGCTCTGGCCTGAAGCTTCGGGGAGACCTTCGCGGGTCGACGTGTAAGTTCCCGTAAAGGTGACCTCCGCCGCAGCGCGGAAGCCCCCCCGGCGCTTCCATGATCTCGATGTCCGCGTAGCGTTCCGTGAAGTGGCGGGCGAGCATGCCCCAATACCAGTGGAAGCGGTCCCTGCCGATTTCCCGCGAGCCTTCACGCGTGTCCAGGATCACGTCCTCGGACAGCAGCGCCAAGGCTGCCTCCATGTCGCTCGCGTTGAGTGCCGCGAAGAAAGCCTCGATGGTGCTCCGTGCCGTCCGTTCGCTCATGGTTCCTCCTCCAGCAGATAGGGCAAATAGTCCTCGGGCTGGTTGAGTTCCGTCTCAAGAATTGAAACGCGTCCGCGAACGGATACGCCGGCGAGATGGACCGTTTCGCGGTTGCCGGAAACAAGGTGGTGCCACCAGTAGAGGTCCTTGCCTTCCGCTACCAGTTTGTAGGCGCAGGTGGAGGGCAGCCAGCGCAGCGTGCGTACTTTCTCGGGCGTCAGCTGTACGCAATCGGAGACCGTGGCGAGACGGTTTTCGTAGTGGCGGCAGCGGCAGGTTTCGGCATTGAACAGGCGGCAGCCCACCGAGGTCCAGTAGATGTCGCCGGTATCTTCGTCCTCGAGCTTGGCGAGACAGCACTTGCCGCAGCCGTCGCAGAGCGACTCCCACTCCTGCGGGGTCATCTCCTCGAGCGTCTTTGTCTTCCAGAAGGGTTCGGTCATCCGCCGCATGTGGCCTGCCCTGCGCTGCCCGTCAAGGGGCCTGGAGACGCTTTCCCGAGCGGAACCATTCGCGCAACGGAGGGTTTGCATCCCGAAGGGATTTCCCACTGGAGGATGTGATGAAAATTTCCAGAAGCTTGCTCGCGGGATCGGCCCTGTGCCTCCTTGTTCCGGCGTCCGCCGCGCTGGCGGAGCAGGCCGGTCAGCGGCAGGATCCGCTGATGCTGGCACAGGCGGAGACACCCGAGGCTCCGGCTGCGGAATGCCCGCCGGGAACCACTGCGGCGGGAGACGGCTGCGTACCCGCCCAGTCGCCGGCCGTTCCACCTGCCGCCCCGCCGGAGGAGACCGCGCCCCCCGAGGACCAGGACGCCGCACCTGCCGAACCGGAAACTTCGCCAGATGCCGAGCAGCCATCCGCGCCCGTCGGGGAAGAGGGGCAGCAGGACCAGCAGCAAGCGCCGGAACCCTCAGAGCCTGAGGTGCCTGTGCCTGAGGAACGTCCTGCGCCGGAGCCGGAGGCGGAGCCCGAACCGGCGATGCCTGAGCAGCCGCCCGCCAGCGAGGAAGCCGAGCCCGCGCCAGCCGGGGCTGGTCGAGGGGAAGAGGCTCCGGCCAGCGAGCCAGGTTCTCCTGACGATTCTCCGGCCGTCGAGCCGCCCGCAGATGTGGCCCCCGAAGCCTCGCCGGACGAACCGGCAGAGGCTCCGGGCGAGGCGCCCGCTTTGCAGCAGTCCGAGCCTCCGGCTGACGTTGCACCGGAAGAACAGCCATCCGGACCGGCGCCTATTCCCACCCCGGCGCCTGATGCACCCCGGCAGGCTCCCGTAGACCAGCCGTCCGGTGAACCCGCGACTGAAACGCCCGCTGAAACGCCCCCTGAGGCCGCTCCTGAAGCGCCTTCCGACGCTGCACCGGCCGAAACCGGCGAACCTGCCCCTGCCGGGGGAGAACAACCGGTCGAGAGTGGGCAATCGGTCCTGCCGGAAAACGCAGCCCCGGTGCTCGATAGCCAGAAGGAGCAGCCCGCCGGACAGTCAGGGCAGGACTCTGCACAGCCGCCCGCGAGTGAACCGGCAGGCGAACCTGCACAGGCGGGGGAACCCGCCCCGCCGCCGCAGTCGGATGCCGAAGCCCAGCAGCTTCCGGAGCCGCCCGAGCAGATCGAGCAGGGCATTCGTTCGGTCATCGAGGAAGAGGGCCAGCGGCTGGATCTTGGCCAGACGCCAGAGGACCGGGCAATGCGCCGGTCGGAGATCTTCGAGCGTCCGCGTGAGGGCAGGGTAGTGCAGCAGTTCAACGACAACCGCACGATCGTCGAGATCGACAACCACGTGTATGTCCGCGGCTCGGACTATGGCCGTCTCGTCCGCCAGGATGATGCGGTCTACTACGAGGAGCTGCGCGGCGGCCGTGTGCGCGAGGTTGTCGAGCGCCGCGACGGTTCGCGGCTGGTCACCATCCGCAATCGTTATGGCGACGTGATCCGCCGCGTTAGGGTCCTTCCGGACGGCCGCGAGGTGGTGCTCGTCTATGTCCCGGATGACCGCTATGAGAACATGCGGCCCTTCCGCGATCCGGGCCGCGACCTGCCACCGCTTCGCCTAACCATTCCGGTCGAGGAGTACATCCTGGACGCCGGGCGGGTGAACGATCCGCAGGCATATTATGCCTTTCTCGCCGAGCCTCCGGTCGAGCCCGTCGAGCGGCTTTATTCCATCGACGAGGTTCGCTACTCGGCGCGCCTGCGCGACAAGGTTCGCCGCATCGATCTTGACACCATCCAGTTTGAGTTCGGTTCCGCCGCGATCTCCGACACCGAGATCGGCCGTCTGGAGAACCTGGCGAACGCAATCATCGAGATGTTGGAGCGTAATCCCGCCGAGACCTTCCTGCTGGAAGGTCACACGGATGCCGTGGGATCGGAGACTGCAAACCTGGCGCTCTCCGACCGAAGGGCGGAGTCGGTGGCCGTGGCGCTAACCAATGTCTTCGGCATCCCGCCGGAGAACCTGGTGACACAAGGATATGGCGAACAGTATCTGAAGATCAACACGCAGGAACCGGAGCGCGAGAACCGCCGCGTTGCCGTCCGCCGCATCACGCCGCTGGTGGCGCCGGTCGCAAACCGCTGACGCTTACCAACCTGACCGGCGTCCTCCGGCGCCGGTCACCTGTTCCACCAGCCAGTGAGGCTCCCGGCAGCCTCATTGCGTGCGCGCTTTTTCCTTGGCGCCGAGAGTCAAGTGATATAACGTTTGGCTGAAGGGGATCTTGCTCGAGATCCTTCAATAGCTCTCGGTGCTGTGGAGCGGATCGTTCCGCGCAGGCCCTCGAGATGCAAGGGCGAATGGGGACGTAGTCGCGTCTCTTGAATTCGCGTTGTGTGCGGGGGACGACCATGGGCACGAAAGAACAGGCTGGACCGGACCGGGTGGAGCGTCGCGGCGATTTGCCCGAAGGGGCTGACGGGCACCCCCGGGATCTGCCGCCCGCTTCGCAGCCAATTGGCTCCAGACAGGTTCCCAGCCAGGCTGCGGCCAATACCGGCCACATTCCCCGCTTTTTCTCGACCGACGAAGCCTTGGCCCGGCTCGACGCCGCAAGCCGCCCCGATCGGGCCGCCCGCCATTCGGCCGTCTGGTACTGGCCGTTTCTGCTCGGGGCGCTGGGCGCCGTGGTCGTTGCCGGGTCCATGATGGCCTGGCTCGGCGAGATGCCGGTCCTATCGCCGCAAACCGTGTCCGGTACCCCGTCCGAGGGAGCCCCCTTGCCCTTCGTACTGGTGAGCTTTGCCGAGGGGGTCAGCATGTCCGACGTGACGAAGACGTTGGAGGGACTGGGCCTGGAGTTCATGGCGGGACCCTTTCCCGGTGGCGTCTACCGCGTGGCGGTCCCGGCAGAAACCGTTTCGGATTACGACACGCTCGTGAAGGCGCTCGAAGCGGACCCGGTGATCAGCTGGATCGTGATCGGCCGCAGGCCGCAGGCGGGTTAAACCTAGTCCCGGCCGGGATCGCTTTCCTTTGGGGCGGGCCCGGGTTGTCTGAGCCCCGCTTCGGTGAGCCCCGTGGGGGCTAGCACCAGCCCGTCCCCCTCGCGGGCAATATGCGCGCGGATTCCGAACACCTCCGCCAGCCGCTCCGGCTGCATCAGCTCTTCCGGAGCGCCGCAGCCGGCGATATCTCCGTCCTTGAGCAGGATGAGCCGGTCGCACCAGCGCGCGGCAAGCGTGAGGTCATGCAGCGAGACGAGCACCATCCGTCCCTTGCGGGCGATGCGGCGCAGAGCGTCCATCATCATTATCTGGTGCGCGGGGTCGAGGCCTGAGGCGGGTTCGTCTGCCACCAGCAGCGGCGTGTCCTGTGCCACCGCGCGCGCGGCAAGCACGCGGGCCTGTTCCCCGCCGGAAAGCTCCGTCGCCTTGCGCCCTGCGAGCTGTGCGACGTCCATCAGCGCAAGCGCATCCTGCACGGCCTGATGATCCGCCTCCGTCATACGCTGGCCGAAGGCCCGCCAGGGCAGCCGCCCGAGCGCCACCGTGTCCCGCACGCTCATGGGCCAGCTGATTATCCGCGTCTGCGGCAGATAGGCGATGAGACGTGCCCGCCGCTTCGGCGAAAGTTGCGGCAGGTCCTGGCACAGAAGCCGGATGGAACCGTAAGCCGGGTACTGTCCCGTGATGGCCCGCATCAGCGTCGATTTTCCCGCACCGTTGGGCCCAAGAAGCCCCACAACCTCGCCGGGCTCGACGGCAAAGCTCACCGAACGCAGGATGCGCCGTCCGGAGAGCTCCACCATGACATTCTTGACTTCCAGCGTCATGCTGCCTCCCTCCGTGTCCGCACCACCAGCCAGAGGAAGAACGGCGCGCCGATGAGGGCGGTCACCACGCCGACATTGAGCTCACCCGCCGGCAGCACCACGCGGCAGACCGTATCGGCGGCCAGCAGCAGCGCACCGCCCCCGAGACCGGAGGGGAGCAGCAGCCGGTTCGGCACCCCATCCGTGAACGGCCGCAGGAGATGCGGCACCACCAGGCCGACAAAGCCGATGCCGCCCGCGACCGCCGTCGCCGCCCCCACGCCGAGGGCAACCCCCAGCACTATCATGGCGCGGGCCCGCGGCAGGCTGATGCCCAGACTTGCCGCAGCCTCCTCGCCGAGCGAGAGCGCATTGATTGTCCGCCCAGAGAGTGCGATCAGCAGCCAGCCCGTAATCATCAGCGGCAGCGCCAGCCAGACATGCTCCATCGACCGGTCTTTGAGCGAGCCGAGCAGCCAGAAGATGATCTCGTAGCTCGCGAACGGGTTGGGCGACAGGTTGAGCACCAGCGAGGTGAGCGCTCCCGCTAGGCTGGAAAGCGCCACGCCCGCAAGAATGAGCGTGAGCGTCGAGCTGCTTCGCGCAGCAAGTGCCAGAAGCAGCGCCACGGCGATCAGCGCGCCGAGCAAAGCTCCTGCGGGCAGGGCATAGAGCGTGTTCCCCGCGAGCCCGAGATAGAAAAGGATCACCGCCCCGAGGGAAGCCATGCCGGAGACGCCGATGAGGCCGGGTTCGGCCAGCGGGTTGCGGAGGAAGCCCTGCAGCACGGCGCCCGACATCCCCAGCGTGAAACCGATGGCGAGCGCCAGGATCGCGCGCGGCAGGCGGATTTCCCGCATGATGATGCCGCCGACGTCGCTTCCCCCCGCGATGATGCCGGTAATCGAATCGGTGATGCCGAGCCCCGCGGATCCTACCGCCAGCGAGACGAGGAAGAACAGCACCACGAGGCCGAGGAGCCCCAGATTGAGTGCGGCGGGCTTCATCGGGAAGCCTCCGCCGGGCAGGGGGCGATCTCCTGGCGCAGTTCGGCGAGCCGCTTCACCGCATCAATGATGAGTGGTCCGTTACACGCCCACGACCCCGGTGGCAGGAATGCGTCGATCCGCGATTGCAGGTGCTTCAGCGCCGGATGTTGCGGCACATAGGCCCCGAGCGTGGGCGCATCGTCCTCATGCGACTGCACGACGATGACGTCGGGTTCCTCGGCAATCGCCAGTTCCAGCGGGAAGGGCGCAGCCCCCACCAGTCCAGCCTCGGCGGCAAGGTTGCGGAAGCCGGCGGCGCGGAAAACCGAATCGGCGAGCGTATCCTTGCCCGGCGACACTCCGTTCTGCTCGAAGGCGAGGATGGTGGGTTTCGGTTCGCACTGCCGCCGCTCGATGGCCTCGAGCGAGGTGGAGAAATCTGCCGCGAGCTTCTCCGCCTTCTCCTGCTGCCCGAGCAGATCGCCCATCCGCCGGATTTCCCCCGGGATCGTCTCCAGTGTCATGGCGAAGTCGAACTCCTCGACCGGGATGCCCACCTTGCGCACGAGGTGGGTGGTGTTGTGCTGCGAGAAGGTACCCGTCAGCACGAGGTCGGGCTGTTCGAGAAAGACCTCCTCCGCCAGGCCGTGGTTGACCGGATAGTTCTGCGCCTCCCGCCACATGGGCGAGATGGACCGGTCGCGCGCGAGAAACGACACCGAGACGAGCTGACCGGGTGCGGCCAGCGCCATTGCCAACTGGTCGGTGCAGAGGTTGAGGGACATGACCCGCTGGGGCGCTTCGGCGGCGCCGGCCGTGTCCGGGGCCAAAGCGGCTCCGGCCATAACGATGGCGCCAGCCAGAAATTGCAGTGCTGACCAGCGCCCGTCACTCATGTCAGAAGCTCGCCTTGATGCCAGCGAAAACGGACAGCGGTGCCGTGTTGTACCCGTCCACCACCTGATAATGCTGATCGAGCAGGTTTTCGGCACGAACATAGAACTCCGTGTTCTCGTTCGGCTTGTACGCGATCTTGGCATTGATCAGGACATAATCGTCAAGATCACGGATGCGGGAGCCGTCATTCCTGTAGTCGATGGTGTCCAGTACGATTCGCGCCGAAGCGGAAATCGTCCATTTCTCGGCCGGGCGAATGGTGGCGCCAATACGGAAGTCGTTCCGCGGGACCCGGACCTGCCTGCTTCCGTCAGCCTGCCTGGCGTCGGTATAGGTGTACGATCCGGTGAGATCCAGCCAGTCTGTGGCGGCATAGCGCAGCGAGGCTTCCACGCCGCGCGAGCGCAGGCGGCCGCCGCGCTCCTGGCTGTACCGACCCCGCCAGGTGTTGGGATCGGTCATCACCCACTCGATGTAGTTCTTCACGTCGATCTGGAAGTAGGTGACATCGGCGACCAGCTTGCCATCCAGCAGCGTCTGCTCCACGCCGGCATCGAAGCTCAGGCTCGTTTCCGGCTGCAGGTCCGGATTGCCGGAAGCGCCGTTGTACAGTTCGTACAGGCTGGGCGCGCGATAGCCGGTGCCTACGGAACTGTGGAGTCGGGTTTCCGTATCCTCGAACCGGTAGGAGCCCGTGGCACGCCAACTCGCATGTCCGCCGAAGGTACTGTGGTGATCGTAGCGCGCCCCGAGCGTGACGGTGAGGGGATCGATGGGGGAGTAGATGGCCTCCGCCCAGCCGCCTACCAGATTGGCGCTGCGATGGATCCCCTGTGACGTGTCGGCTGTGAGGTGCTGCCAGTCTGCGCCGAAGTTCACTTGCACATCCGGTGTCACCTCGACCGATCCCATGTAGTCGATCAGGGTGCGGCCACCCCGGAACGTATCGGTGACGAAATATTCCGGAGCGGGGTTGGAAATGCTGTCACGATCGGTCCGGCTGTGCTGGATCGAAATGGTATTCTTCAGCCGTCCATCCAAGAGCGTGAATTCTGCGCCAGCTCGCCCCGCAATCTGGCGGTAGGTTGAATATGCGAGGCTGTCGGACACCACGAAGTCCGGTGCGGGATAGGCATCGTCGAACCTGGTGCGGCTGTCAATGATGAGTCCGCTGGCAAACAGCGTGAGATCCGGACTGACCTCATAGCGGCCGGCCACGGTCCCCGTGATGTTCTTGAACCCGTCATTCTCCGTCCCGCGTGCGGCGGCCGAGAACCCGTCCGTGTGAAGTCCCGCCAGGGCAAGGCCGAACTGCCCCTCGTCCGATCCGGCGTCCAGCCGGTAGGTGCCGAGCACCGTCCCGTGCGATCCGCCTTCGACGCCGATGCGGTGGTGTGTTCCGACCGTGACTCCGCCGAGCGTCTGGATATCGACCACGCCGGCAATCGCTTCCGATCCGTAGAGCGTGCTCTGCGAGCCCCTGAGAACCTCCATGTGGTCCATGATGCCGGCAAGAAACTGCCCGTGATGGGACTGCACCTTGGTATAGGTCACGTCCGAGACATCGATGCCGTTGATGAGTGTCTTCACATACTCGCCCGGCAGTCCGCGCACCATCAGCGTGCTGAGGGACCCCTTGCCACCTTGGCTGGCGATGGTCACGCCCGGCACGGTCACGAGGTAGTCGCTGACGGTCGGCAGTGACTGCTCCTCGATGGTCTTCTCGTCGATCACCGTGACCGAGGAGCCTATTTCGCTCGCCTTGGCCGGTGCGCGGTTGGGGGTGACGACGATCGTGTCGAGCCTGAGTTCCTGCGCGGCAGCCGGCAGGGCGGCAACGACGAGCGAAATGGCGGACGTGGCGAGAAGAGAATGGAATCGAATGCGCGAGGACACGGCTTGCCCCTCCAGAAAACGGTTGTTCCCTGCTGGACGAAGGGGTTGGTGTCCCGGCTTCGCCAGCGATGACTTGCCGTCACCACTGCGAAGACCACAGCCCCGGAAGCTTCCCGCATCCGGTAGGTGACGCCTCAAGGCAGGTTTCCTGGCTCGCGTTTCGTCGGTGTCTCCGCCTTCCCGGACTTGCGTCCAGTGGCCTGTGGAGAGACCTCCACGCTCACAGTTGCGGGAGCAGCTACGGCTTGCGGGCGAAATGCCCTCCGTATTCCCTTTTACCCGTACGCCCGGGGCGCACGGCACCTTGAGTATTCCGCGATATAACGAATGGAACGGCACGGGGTCAATCCGCCTGAGCGGTTCCAGGAAAAGTGGGCACCGGTTTTCCGTCCGGAACCGCGACAGAGAGACAAGCGGTTCCAGGAAAAGTGGGCACCGGTTTTCCGCCCAGAACCGCGACGGAAAACAAGCGGTCCCAGAAGGGCTTACCCTCGCACGAATGAGATGGAGCGCGCCAGCGAACCTGCCAGCCGGAGTGCCGCGGCGGTTGCCACCACCATCTGCGGCAGGATCATCCATTCGAGCGTCCAGGCCGCGCCCGACCGCTCGTTCTCGTGGACGAGCGCGTGGTGCATGCCGGAAAGAAGCGTCGCATTGAACCGCGCGAGCGTCACCAGCACCTCGGCCGGAACCGGGTTCTTTTTGTGCGGCATGGCCGACGAGCCGCCTCCGGTGGCAAGCTCGATTTCGCCCATTTCGTTCTGCGCCATGAGCGCGGCATCCTGGCCGAACTTGCCAAGGCTGCCGGTGATCAGCGACAGCGCCGAGGCGTAGGCGGCGATGCCGTCGCGTTCGGAATGGCGGGGATGGTCCACTGCCCGCAGGCCAAGCTCCCCGGCCATGTCGGCCGTCACGGCCGTTCCCCTGTCGCCGAGCTTTTCCAGTGTTCCGGCAGCTCCTCCAAAGTGGAGCACCTCGACGTCGCCGCGGCTCTCGGCGAAGCGGGCGCGGTCCCGAATCAACGGATCCCGCCACGAGCGAATCTTGCGCGCCGCTGTCACCGGAATGGCCGCCTGCATGCGCGTGTGCGCCATTACCTCAATGTCGCCATCCCGCGCCTCGAGCGCCTGGAGCGCGTCGATCACGTCCTCGATCCGCCGGTCGATGATGTCGTTGGCCTTGACGAGCCGCAGCGCCAGCCCCGTGTCGATCGCATCCTGGCTGGTCGCGCCGAAGTGGAGATGGGGGCGGAATTCTTCCTTCATCCGTGTCCTGAGCTGCTTCAGCAGGGCAGGGATGATCACCCCGTCGTTGCCGATACCTTCGGCGAGTGCGTCGACGTCGGGCTCGAACCCGGAGCAGGCCTGTTCGATGGCTGGCACCGCCCCGGCGGGGATCACGCCGTGCCTGGCTTCGGCCCGCGCCAGCGCCAGCTCGAAACGAAGCATGGAGTCGATGTCGGCTTGGACGGAAAAAAGTGCCGCCGCCTCGTCATCACCAACCAGCTTGCGGAAGAAGAGATGATCGATGGCGGCGGCGCTCATGGGTTTCTCACGGATGTTCGGTTTCGACAGGCAAACCCGTCAGAGGTCGAAGAAGATCGTTTCCTTCTCGCCCTGCAGGTAGATGTCGAACTTGTACGTGTTCCCCTCGCGCGGCGCAATCAGGGTAGGCACGCGGTTCTGATGCTCAATGCGGGTGAGCACCGGATCCTGCTTGTTCGCCTCTTCCTCGTCCCCGAAATACATGCGGGTCTGCAGCGCCAGGTTGATGCCGCGCGCCGCGATGAAGAAGTTGATGTGCGGCGCCTGCAGGCGGCCGTCATTGAAGGGAACACGGCCCGGCTTGATCGTGCGGAATACCATTTCGCCGGTTTCCATGTCGGCCGGCTTGCGGCCCCAGCCCATGAAGTTGGGATCGGCATTGCCGCGCGGATCGTTGGGCGAATTGTAGATGCCGTTCGCATCCGCCTGCCAGATCTCCACGAGAACGTCCCTGAGCGGCGTGCCGGTGCCATCGAAGACGCGCACCTTGACGTCGATCCGCTCGCCCTTGGTATTCTCGTTGATCATCTCGCTGCCGAGATCGGACGGATAGATGCCCTCGATCCCGAGGAAGTTGGGCGTGAGCCCGATATGGACGTAAGGGCCCGCCGTCTGGGAGGGAGTCTCCTTAAGCCTGAACAGCTCCTGCACCATGATCAGTTACCCTCCTTCCGGTTCTCGAAGAGCGTGGAATTGCTTCCGCGCAGCACGATGTCGAACTTGTAGGCGCGAGAGTCGAACGGCACCGTCGCGTCCATGTCGAGCTTGGCAATGAGCCGCTCGATCGCCCGCTCGTCCGGGATGGTGCGCACTATCGGGCACTTCCAGATCATGGGATCGCCTTCGAAATAGAACTGCGAGATCAGGCGCTGCACGAACCCCGGTCCGAAGACGGAGAAGTGGATGTGCGCCGGACGCCAGTCGTTGACGCCATTCGGCCATGGATAGGCGCCGGGCTGGATCGTGCGGAACCAGTAGCGGCCTTCCTCGTCGGTCACCGTGCGTCCGCAGCCGCCGAAGTTGGGATCGAGCGGCGCGAGGTAGGTGTCCTTCTTGTGCCGGTAGCGGCCGCCGGCATTGGCCTGCCAGATCTCGACCAGCGTGTTGGGCACGGGCCGGCCGTTCTCGTCCAGCACGCGGCCATACACGACGATGCGCGGGCCGATGGCGCTCTCGCCTGGCTTCGCGTAGTTGACGGTCAGGTCGTTGTCGAGCTCGCCCAGCATCGAGTGGCCGAACACCGGTCCCGTCACCTCCGAGAGCGTGTTCGGGAACGAGATCGGCGCATAGCGCGGCGAGCGGACCACCGTGCTGCGGTAGCCCGGGGCGAAGGACGGGGGATGCCAGGTTCTGTCTCTCTGGAAGAAACCCCGAACCTCCGGAATCGAGTTTTTCATATGTCTCCTCCTGCGTTCTGGAATCCGGTCAGGCTCCGGACTCCTTGTTCTCACTCTCCTCCCGCTCCATTGCGGCGAGGGTCTGTTTGATGATCTTGATCGCGTGGTTGGCCGCCGGCACGCCGGCGTAGATCGCCACGTGCAGCATCGCCTCGCGCAGGTCCTCCGGCGTGGCGCCGGTGTTGCGCGTTGCCCGCACGTGCATGGCAAGCTCATCGTGGTGGCCGAGCGCGGCGAGCAGCGCGATGGTGACCATCGAACGCTCCCGCTTCGTCCAGTTCGGGCGCGTCCAGACGTGCCCCCACGCGGCTTCCGTGATGAGTTCCTGGAAGGGAGCGTCGAACTCGGTCTTGCTGGCCTCTGCCCGGTCGACCCAATCGTCGCCCAGTACGGAGCGCCGTGTCGCCATGCCCTGTTCGTAGCGTCTGGATTTTTCGGTCATCGGTCTTCGTCACGGATTCCAGTGGGGGAAAGGCTGTCTGCTGCCTAGTAGGGCAGGCCTACGTAGTTCTCGGCGAGCGACGTCTGCGCGGCGACGGACGAGAACAGATACTCGAGCTCGGCGTGCTGGATCTTCTGGCCGAACGCGCCATCGTCCGGGAACAGATGCAGCGTCTTGGTCATCCACCAGGAGAACCGTTCCGCCTTCCACACGCGCGCGAGCGCCCTCTGCGAATAGGCGTCGATGCCGGCCTTCGACTTTTCCTGATAGTATTCGCGAAGCCCGTCAAAGAGATAGCGGATGTCGCTCGCAGCCAGATTCAAGCCCTTGGCGCCCGTCGGCGGCACGATGTGGCCCGCATCGCCCGCCAGGAACAGCCGCCCGAAGCGCAGCGGCTCGGCCACGAAGGAGCGTAGCGGGGCGATGGACTTCTCGATCGAAGGCCCGGTCTTCATTGCCTGCGCCTGCTCTTCGGGCAGGCGGCGGCGGATCTCGTCCCAGAACCGGTCGTCCGACCAGTCCTCGATCTTTTCGTCGAGCCCGACCTGCACGTAATAGCGGATCCGCGTGGGCGAGCGCATGGAGCACAGCGCGAAGCCGCGCGGATGGTTGGCGTAGATGAGTTCGTGGCTCACCGGCTCCACGTCCGAGATGATCCCGAGCCAGCCGAACGGGTAGACCCGCTCGTAAGTGGTGATGGCCCCCTCGGGCACCGACTTGCGGCTCACCCCGTGAAACCCGTCGCATCCGGCGATGAAATCGCAGTCGATCCGGTGGGTTACACCATCTTTCTCATAGGTGACATACGGCCTGTCACCGTCGAAATCGTGCGGCTGCACATTGGCCGCTTCGTAGATCGTGACCCCGCCCGTCGCTTCGCGCCGGTCCATCAGGTCATGGGTGACCTCGGTCTGGCCATAGACGATGACGCGCTTGCCGCCTGTGAGCCCGTGCAGGTCGATGCGATGGCAACCACCATCGAAGGCGATGGAGAAACCGTCGTGCTTGAGACCCTCCCGGTGCATGCGTTCGCCGGCGCCGGCTTCGTCCAGCATGGCAGCCATGCCTTCCTCCAGCACGCCCGCGCGGATGCGGCTCAGCACATAGTCCTTGGTGACGCGTTCGAGAATGATGTTGTCGATGCCGGCGTCCGTAAGCAGCTGGCCGAGCAGCAAACCCGATGGACCCGACCCGATGATCACAACCTGGGTACGCATGTCTCCTCCTCGTCGATCCTAATGTGTAGCGTCCGATCAGGGCGCACAATGGACAAATTGGGCGAATTGTTGCACTTTTCGATCACTGGTCGGGAGGAGCGCATGAGCGCCAGCAATGTACCAAGCTATCGCCTTTACCGTCAGGGGACGGACGAGCCGGGCGATTTCTGGCTGCACGGCGAAACGCTGTCGCAGCGCAGCCGGTTGCACAATTGGGAGATTTCCCTGCACCGCCACGAGGGCCTCTTCCAGCTCTTCGTGCTGCAGGAGGGCGAGGGGAAACTGCTGGAGCCGCGCCGGCACCAGTCCTTTGCCGCGCCCTGCGTGATCTACATCCCGCCCGGTGCGGTTCACGGTTTCCAGTATGCGCGCAGCTCCGAGGGGCTTGTATTCACCATTCTGGAAGACCGTCTGCCGCCCGTGCGGGCGGCCGATCAGGGCATAGCCCGCTTCCTCGCCGAGCCGCGAATCGTTCTGCTGTCCGAAGACGGAAACGAGGACCGGCTGCTGATGGATCTCGCAGTTCGCATCTTCGGCGAATTCCAGGACGTTCGTCTGGGTTCGAACCTCCTTCTGGAGGCGATGATCACCGAGTTGGTCCTGCGGCTTGCCCGCCTGCAGCTCGATGAGGCGGGCGGCGAGGCGGCTCTGTCGGCGCGCGAGCGCGACCGACGCCGCATGCACCGGCTCGTTTCGCTGATTGTGGCCCACTGCCGGGAACATCGCCCCGTGAGCTTCTATGCCGAAAAGCTTGGCCTGTCGGTGCCGCACTTGAACCGCATTGTCCGCAGGGAGTCGGGCGCCAGCGTTCAGGAGCTCGCGGCCTTCCACCTGATCCGTCTGGCCAAGCGCGAACTGGTCTTCACGCCCACGCCGGTGGCGGGCGTGGCCTATTCCCTGGGCTTTCAGGATCCGGCCTACTTCAATCGCTTCTTCAAACGCGAGACGGGCATGACGCCCGGTCAGTACCGCGAGGCCGAACGCCGCCGCCTTGCCGGCGCGCGGGCTGTGCAGGACAGCATTGAACAGGTGGAATAGCAAGCCCCTCGGCTTGGAGCCCCGCTGAAGCCGCGGGCATCGGCTGTGCCTGAGCCGCACGATCACCACGCAATCTCACCAATGGGCATCTCACCGATGGGTGGGGATTGCCCGACGCGCTCCACGGAGGGGGATTGCCCGATTTGCTCCACGAAGGGGGCGGCAGGTTATCGCCTGGCCAGCCCTCAGCCTCGCTTTGCCCTGCCGCCTGCTTTGGCCCCGCCGGAAGGCTTGGCTGCCGTACCGGACTTCGCGCCGCTTGCGCTGGACTTCGCTCCGGCCGTCGCGCTGCTCGGCTTCGATCCGGTTCCAGACTTGGTGCTGGACTTCGGTGGTGACTGTCGGTCGTGATTCTTTGTCTTTTGGCTCTCCAGATCTGCGGCCGCGTCCGCGCGTCTCTTCTCCCCTGCATCCCGCTCCGGCTTGCGCCGCCTGACGTGGCGACGCGACCGGAAGACCAGGTATCCCAGGAGACAGACAGCGAGGGCGCCGGCGATCACTGCAATCTGGATGGGCTCGAAATCCCAGCTCTGCATCGCCAAGTGGTCCCCGTCAGGCAGCTGTGCGCATTCCCGTTCCGGGAATGCCCGATGATGGAAGTCTCACATGATCTGGCATTGTTCCCCCCTGCCAGCTTATGTGCAAACTGGCTCCTGCTTATCGGTGCCCGCCGGCATCCGGCTTTCGCCGTCGTGTGCGGCAGGGGCGGCTGGCCGCGACCCACCCCGCGCGCCCTGAAACGGGCAACCCGGGCCCGGAATGAAGTGAGCCGGACTGCCCGTTAAGGCGGTCCGGCTCGACATTGGTCTTTGCCTGGCCGGCTGTCCGGCCCGAGGTTTTGGTCAGTCGATGGACTTCAGGATGCTGCGCAGGGTGTCGCCGATCTGGTCGATGTGCTCCTTCTCGATGATGAGCGGCGGCGACATGGCGATGATGTCGCCCGTCGTGCGAATCGTCAGGTTGTTCTCGAAGGCCTTCAGGAAGGCGGAGAAGGCGCGCTTGGTCGGCTGTCCCTCGATCGGCTCAAGCTCGATGGCACCGACCAGTCCGATGTTGCGGATGTCGATCACATGCGGCAGGTCGCGCAGCGAATGCAGCATGTCCGCCCAGTACTGGCCGATCTCGCCCGAGGCGCGGGTAAGCAGCCCTTCCTCGCGGTAGGTCTCCAGCGTGGCGATGCCGGCCGCGCAGGCAAGCGGATGGGCCGAGTATGTGTATCCGTGGAAGAACTCGATCATATGCTCCGGCCCGGTCATGAAGGCGTCGTAGATCTCCTTCTTCACGAACACGGCGCCCATCGGCACCGCGCCGTTGGTCACGCCCTTGGCCGTCGTCATGATGTCCGGCGTCACGCCGAAAACTTCCGCCGCGAACGGCGCGCCGAGGCGGCCGTAGCCGGTGATCACCTCGTCGAAAATGAGCAGGATACCATGCTTATCGCAGATCTCGCGCAGGCGCTTGAGGTAACCTTTCGGCGGGATGAGTACGCCCGTGGAGCCTGCCACCGGCTCGACGATGACTGCCGCGATGGTCGAGGCGTCATGCAGAGCGGCGAGCCGCTCGAGCGCATTGGCGAGGTCTTCGCCGCCATGCTCGGGCTCGCCGCGGGAGAAGGCGTTGAGATGGGGCAGGTGGGTGTGCGGCAGGTGGTCGACGCCCGCCACCAGCGTTCCGAACATCTTTCTGTTCGCCACGATGCCGCCCACGGCGGTGCCGCCGAAGTTGACCCCGTGATAGCCACGCTCGCGCCCGATCAGGCGCACGCGCGAGCCTTCACCCCGCACGCGGTGATAGGCGAGAGCGATCTTCAGCGCCGTTTCCACCGACTCGGAACCTGAGTTGGTGAAGAAGACATGGTCCATGCCCTGGGGCGCTATGTCCACGAGGCGGTTGGCCAGCTCGAAGGCAAGCGGATGGCCCATCTGGAAGGGCGGGGCATAATCCATCTCGGCCGCCTGGCGCTGGATCGCCTCGGTGATCTTCGGGCGGCCATGGCCGGCGTTCACGCACCACAGTCCGGATGTCCCGTCCAGCACCTTCCTGCCGTCGTCGGTGAAATAGTGCATGTCCTTGGCCGCGACGAGCATGCGCGGCGCCTGCTTGAACTGCCGGTTGGCCGTGAAGGGCATCCAGAAAGAGCTGAGGTCGTTCGGCCGGGTTCGTTCCAACATGTTATGGGCCTCCTCCATTGGAAAGGTTCGGTGGGCAGACGGTAGCATTCTGCCGGACGCGGTCAAGCGAGCGTGTTGCGCTCCGCTGCGCCATCCAGCGCATCCTCGATCCAGGCCGGGAAGATGTTCTTCAAGTCTTGATTCAAGTTGCTGAGAAAATGAATCCGCTTTTCCGTGCAAGTACTTCGTTCGGGATTCAAAAAACCTTTTCTGAACAGCGGATGTCGGGCTTCAGGAAAGGGAATCACGAGTATGTCAACGTGCCGTGAAAGCTGTTTCAACCGTTCCGGCGCAAGCAGGTGGTTGAGGCCGATCCGGATGATCGCCTGTCCCACCGTGGGCGGCGTTTTGCCGGCTTCGTGCAGGATGCGGCTTGGAACGTCCGATCCCAGGCGGAATCGCTCCCATCGTAGAAGCCAATGGTAAACGGCCCGTTGCAGCGGCGGCATGTAGTCGGCGCGGGCGAGCATTGCTCCGGCGAACCGGTTGGGCATTGTCCGCAGCAGGGCGACGGCGAGGGCTGCGTCGAAGCCATGGCCCAGGAGGAAGACGGGTCGCTTCGCGCCGTGCTCGTCCATTGCGCCCGGCGCCGAGACGGCCCGTTCCAGGACCGCGTTCGCTGATGGTTTGGCGTGCGTGTCTGTGGCAAGGACCGTCGTCTTGATGCCCGCTGCGGTGAGGGCGGAAACCAGAGCCTCGGCTTCGTCTTCTGGCATTTCCCCCGGCAGGATGAGCGCTGCGGCCCGGACGCAAGGCTTCTCCTGTACCGTCATGGCGATTGCCTGCGCTGTCTGCAACCTGTTGTCCTGTGGCGGCTGTGTTGAATTCCCACGCAAAGTTGCTCCCGGCGACGCTTTAGCCTACATACGCGGCAGGTTGTGATCCGGAGCAGGGAAGAAGGACCGGCATTATTTGCCAATAGGTTCTTTTGTCGGCCTTGCTTCTGACTTTAACACTGGAGCGTACCTGCCCTATGGCGCGTCAATTCATCTATCATATGGCTGGCCTGAGCAAGGCCTACGGACCGAAGAAGGTCCTCGATAACATCTATCTGTCGTTCTACCCCGATGCGAAGATCGGCATCCTCGGCCCGAACGGCGCGGGTAAGTCGACGGTCCTGCGCATCATGGCGGGCATCGACAAGGAATACACGGGCGAGGCCTGGCTGGCCGAAGGCGCCACCTGCGGATACCTGCCGCAGGAGCCGCAGCTCGACCCGTCGCTGGATGTCTTCGGCAACGTCATGAAGGGCGTCGCCAAGAAGAAGGAGATCCTCGACCGCTACAACGAGCTGATGATGAATTACTCGGATGAGACGGCGGACGAGGCGGCCAAGCTTCAGGACATCATCGACAGCCAGAACCTCTGGGACCTCGAGTCCCAGGTCGAGATGGCGATGGAGGCGCTCCGCTGCCCGCCCGGCGATGCCGACGTGACCAAGCTTTCCGGTGGCGAGAAGCGCCGCGTGGCGCTCTGCCAGCTGCTGCTCCAGCAGCCCGACCTGCTGCTTCTCGACGAGCCGACCAACCACCTCGACGCCGAGACCACGGCGTGGCTGGAGAAGCATCTGCGCGAGTATCCCGGCGCCGTGCTGATCGTGACCCACGACCGTTACTTCCTCGACAACGTGACGGGCTGGATCCTTGAGCTCGACCGCGGCCGCGGCATTCCCTACGAGGGCAACTACTCGGCCTACCTGGAAGCCAAGGCCAAGCGCTTGGAGCAGGAAGCGCGCGAGGAAGCCGCCCGGCAGAAGGCGCTGGCGCGCGAGCGCGAGTGGATCGCCGCGTCCCCGAAGGCGCGCCAGGCCAAGTCCAAGGCCCGTATCAAGGCTTATGACGAGCTGGTCCGCGCCGCGGCCGAGCGCCGTCCGGGTGACGCTCAGATCATCATCCCGGCCGGCGAGCGTCTGGGTGACCGGGTGATCGAGGTCGAGAACCTGTCCAAGGGTTATGGCGACCGCCTCCTGATCGACAACCTGACCTTCAAGCTTCCGCCCGGCGGCATCGTAGGCGTGATCGGTCCGAACGGCGCCGGTAAGACGACGCTGTTCCGCATGCTCACCGGCCAGGAGCAACCCGACAGCGGCACGATCCGTATCGGCGAGACCGTGCGCCTTGCCTATGTCGACCAGTCGCGTGACTCGCTCGATCCCAACAAGACCGTGTGGGAGGAGATCTCCGGCGGCGCCGACGTCATCAAGCTCGGCAAGCACGAGGTCAACTCGCGGGCCTACTGCTCGGCCTTCAACTTCCGCGGCGGCGACCAGCAGCAGAAGGTGGGCTCGCTTTCCGGCGGTCAGCGCAACCGCGTGCACCTGGCCAAGCTCCTCAAGGAAGGCGGCAACGTCCTCCTGCTCGACGAGCCGACCAACGACCTCGACACCGAGACGCTGGCCGCCCTCGAGGACGCGCTCGAGAACTTCGCGGGCTGCGCGGTCATCATCTCCCACGACCGCATGTTCCTCGACCGTCTGGCCACCCATATTCTGGCCTTCGAGGGCGATAGCCATGTGGAGTGGTTTGAGGGCAACTTCCAGGAATACGAGGCCGACAAGATCCGCCGTCTGGGGCCCGATGCGGTCAACCCGAAGCGCGTGACCTACAAGCGGCTGACGCGTTAACCCGATCGAAATTTCGTATCACGGATCATTGTGACCGGGGCGGAACCTTTCCGCCCCGGTCTTGTTATTTGATATAACTAAATCGGTTCCGGGCGTCTGCCGGAACAGTGGTCAGGTTTCCTTCAGCCGGCCGAAAAGAAGTGGATGTTGGGATCTTGGGTTCATCATTGAACAATTTGCGGGTGCTCGTCGTCGAGGATGAGGCGCTTGTCGCCATGAACCTCGAGATGATCCTTGAAGATTTGGGGTGCCGGGTCGTGGGGCCGGTCATGCGGTTCGACCGTGCCGTCGCCATGGTCGAGAGTGGTGTCAACGCCGACGCGGCCATCCTGGACGTGAACGTTGCGGGCAGGGAAGTCTTCCCGATTGCCGACCTCCTCGGGGAGCAGGGCATTCCCCTGGTCTTCGCCACCGGATACGACAACTCGACGTTTCCTGAACGGTGGCGTGAGAGTCCTGCCCTTCGCAAGCCCTACACCACGGACGACGTCGAACGCGCCCTGAAGCGGCTGCTTGCGATTGCCGAGGCGCGCAATCCTATGTGAGTCCCCGCTGTCGTCCTGCGGGACGCTCGCAAGCTCACTCAAATCACTCAATTCCCTTCGTTTGTGAACGCATGCGACACTCATCCTGAGCTAGTCGAAGGATGAGCTTGTTGAAGACGCGGGAAGTCGCCGTGTCTCATCGTCCGGCCCTTTGACGGATTGGGATGAGAAGAAGAGCGGCGATTGTCGTGCAAAGTCACGACGCCCACGACGTTCCTGAGCGTCAGGCGTCCTCGGTTTCCATGTCCTCGGGATCCAGCAACCGCGTGGCGCGCCAGCGGGTCAGGACCTCGTTGATCTGGTCCACGACGAAATAGCGCGCCGAATCCCGGTCGTATCCTTCCGCCAGCAAATCGTCGTAATCGGTGTGCGCATGCCGCACGTAGGCGACCGTCGCCAGCCACACGGCGACCGACGGCGGCAGCCCCCTAAGCTTCCTGTCGTTGGCGGCCGTGCGGATTGCTTCGATATCCGCATAGGGTGCCTGTGGCAGGAGGGTGCTGAGCGCCTTGGCCACCGCTCGTTGCCGGCCCGTCGATACGGCCTTCATACCAAACGTCCCGCTTGCCACAAATTTAACATGATGTGTGTCTTGTCTTTCATAGGAATATGACATAAAGATATCTTTATGTCTTTTTGAGGGAGCGCGCAGGTGCAACAGTCACTCGGGCTTGAAACCATGGTCGATGTATTGAAGTCGGCTGCAGAGCAGAGCCGGCTGCGCATCCTCGTACTCCTGAATCAGACGGACCTGACGGTTTCCGATCTTACCGAAATTCTCGGGCAGTCACAGCCGCGCGTGTCCCGGCATCTGAAGCTGCTGCTGGAGGTCAGCCTCATCTCCCGTTACCAGGAGGGTTCGTGGGCGTTCTTCCGCCTTTCCGATGAGGAAAACAGCCGCACTCTGGTCGACGGCCTGCTCCGCCGCCTGGATCGGCGCGACCCGGTGATCGCCCGCGATCTCGAGCGCCTGGAAGGCATCAAGCGCCGGCGCCAGGAAAAGGCGGCGGAGTACTTCGCCCGCAACGCCTCCAGCTGGGACGAAATCCGCTCGCTCCATGTTCCGGATGCGGCCATCGAAAGTGAATTGCGGACGCTGGTGGGCGACCGCCCGTTCCAGTCCATGGTCGATCTCGGCACAGGCACGGGCCGCTTGCTGGAACTGTTTGCGCCGCTCTATCGCCGCGGCGTTGGCATCGACCTGTCGCGGGAGATGCTCGCGGTTGCCCGCGCCAATCTCGACCGCGCCGGCATCGCCCATGCCCAGGTGCGCTTCGGCGACCTCTACACGCCGCCGGTGGACCGCAATGCCAACGATCTCGTCACCATGCACCAGGTGCTCCATTACCTGGAGGACCCGGCGGCGGCGATCTACGAAGCGGCGCGGCTGTTGCGTCCGGGTGGCCGCCTGGTGATCGTCGACTTTGCCCCGCACGACCATGAATTCCTCCGCGAGGAGCATGCGCACGTGCGTCTCGGCTTCAGTGACCGGCAGATTGCCGAGTGGCTCGCCGCGGCGGAGCTCGAGCTTGAGGAAACGCGCGAAATAGCCCCCGGCCGCGATGTTCCGAACGGATTGACGGTGAAGCTCTGGCTTGGCCGCGATCCGCGCATCGAGATCGCGGATCCCGCAATAACAAGAACCGAAGACAAGGAATTGGCTTGATGTCCAGCTATCGCTTCTCCCGCCGTCCCGACACGGGTGCACGCCTCAGGGTCTCTTTCGAGTTCTTCCCGCCGAAGACGGAGGAGATGGAAGCGCGCCTGTGGGAGACTGTCGTACGGCTGGCCCCGCTCAAGCCGGAATTCGTGTCCGTGACCTATGGCGCCGGCGGCTCGACGCGCGAGCGTACTCTGCACACCGTGCGGCGCATCCTGACCGAGACCGGTCTTACGCCTGCCGCGCACCTGACTTGCGTGGACGCCACGCGCGAGCAGGTGGACGCGGTGATCCGTGAGTTCGCCGATATGGGCGTCAAGCGCTTCGTCGCGCTGCGCGGTGACTCCCCCGCCGGCGTCGGCCAGCCGTACCGGCCGCACCCGGATGGCTACACCAACGCCGCCGAGCTGGTTGCCGCCCTCAAGCGCCACGGCGACTTCGACATCACCGTCTCCGCCTATCCGGAGAAGCACCCCGAGAGCCCGGACTTCGCCACCGACATCGACATGCTGAAGCGCAAGGTCGACAACGGTGCAACGCGGGCGATCACCCAGTTCTTCTTCGACAACGACCTCTACGAGCGCTACGTCGAACGCGTCCGCCGCGCGGGCATCTACATCCCGATCGTGCCAGGCATCCAGCCGATCCACAATTTCCGGCAGATCACCAACTTTGCCAGCCGCTGCGGCGCGCATATCCCGGCGTGGCTGGCGGAACGCTTCGAGGGATTGGAAAACGACCCCGAGACTCACCAGCTGGTTGCCGCCGCGGTGGCGGCGGAGCAGGTGCTGGATCTGGTGGAGCGCGGCGTGCGGGACTTCCACATCTACACGCTGAATCGCGCCGGCCTGCCTCTCGCCGTCTGCCAGATGATCGGCATCCGCCCTACGCCTGAGGCGGTGGCGGAAGAATCCGCTGCCGCCTGAGCCGGAGATCGCTGCATCTCGATATTTCGGCTCGATGGGAAAAAGTAAGAGCCAAAAAAGAAAGGCCGGAATGAACCGGCCTTTCGCGTGCATGAATCTTTCCCCATTTCTGCGTTAAGGCAGGACCCCCATAATCACTGCGCCGACGAATGCGAATGCGGCACAGATTGCCAGCACGTTGAGTGGACGTGTAAGGCCCATACATTAGCCTCCTATGCAGATTACGGGACGATTCTAACGGCTGGATGACATTTGCCAAGAATGCAATTTGCCCGATCGGGGGGACAAAGAAACGAATTTGCCTTTTAACCGCTTGATCTTCTTGCGTTAACCTTCCCGATCGATCTCGGTTCACAATTCGTTAATGGACTGTAGGGCGGATCCGCACCCGCCCGTCGCCGACGAGCAGGCCGAAGCCGATCAGCGCCATGCCGGCGATCTCGAACGATTCGAGATGCTCGCCGAGGAACAGGGCACCGAGCAGGATGGCGCTCGCCGGAACGATGAGGGTCACCAGCGAGGTGTTGGTTGGTCCCACCGTCTGCAAGAGCTTGAAGTAGATGAGATAGGCGAAGGCGGTGGTAACCAGCGAAAGGGCCAGCACCGAGCCCCAGGCCGTCGCGCTGGCGTTGAAGAAGCTGTCCGTGCCGTAGAAGATAAGCACGATCGGGACCATGATGATGGCGCTTGCGGTGAACTGGCCCGCTGCCACCACCGGCGCCGGAATGTCGCTGAGGCGGCGGGCGTAGGTGGCTCCGAAACCGTAGGAAATGGCGGTTCCGATCAGCGCGAGCTTGGCCCACAGAGGACCGCCGAGACTTTCGGCGAGACCCGGTCCGATCATCACGGCCGTGCCGAGGATACCGAGCAGGATGCCTGCGATCTTCGTCATGCTTAGCCGCTCTTCCACCCGGAAGAGCTGCGCGATGATGGCGGTCCAGAACGGCGTCGTCGCGTTGAGAATGGATGCGAGTCCGGCGCCGATTTCGGTCTGGCCGATGAACATGAGCGAGAAGGGGATCACCGCGTTGATGGTGGCCAGCACGAAGAAACTTCCCGCCCTGGGAAGCGCCAGCCGGAAGCTGGGACCGGTGAACAGCAACCACACCTGCAGTGCAATGGCCGCCAGTGCCACTCTGATCATCACGAGCGGAAGCGGCGGAATCTCCTGAACGGCGATGCGGGCGAAGAAGAATGAGCCTCCCCAGATTGCACCGAGGAGGAGGATGAGGCTCCAATTCTGCATCGAAACGGACGAGGTCGGCCGCGAGTTGATGAAAGCTTCATCCATGGCGGGGAGTATCCTTGGAGTGTGAGCGGGAAGCGGTATCCGAAAACAATTGTTACGGCAACGGATCAGCTTGAAGCATATGTGGTCCGTTCCGCCCACCCGATTTTGGATGAAACCGGCTTTCCGCTGGCCGTTCAATGGCATGGGCCGTGCGGGCGCTCTTGCGCCCTTCTCAAAAGACTTACCGGGTGTGATCCTTCAGCCACTTCAGCCAGGCGCTGCGGCTGCCGTTGAAGACATTGATGTCGGCGTCGCCCGTGATGCCGGGCAGGATTCCCGTGCCCGTATACTGCCAGAAGGTCCAGGGATGCTTGCCGTAGAGGTCGTCCGGGTGCGCTGCGACCGAGCGCAGCCAGAACTGGTAGCCCTTGAACTGCGCGAGTTCGTTGCGGTCGAAGAAGTCGATTGTCGTGTAGATGATCGGCCGCCTGCCGTAGTGCTTCTCGATCGCGTTCAGAAACACCCGCATCTCCGCCCTGACCGTCTCTGCAGGGGGACGCAGCTTGCAGGTGGGGGAGAGGTGGTTCCATTCCATGTCGAGCACCGGCGGCAGAGCGTTCGCGTCGCGTGGCACGTGCCGGATGAACCACTGCGCCTGTTCGATTGCCGGCCGGCAGAAATAGAAGAAGTGATACGCACCGCGCGGAATGCCGGCCTGTCTGGCGGCGGCCCAGTTTTCGTGGAATCTGTCGTCCAGCCGGTCACCGCCCTCGGTCGCCTTGATGAAGGCGAAGGCAATGCCGGCCCGCCGCAGTGCATGCCAGTCGACGTCGCCCTGATACTTCGATACGTCTGTTCCGTGAATCGGATAATGCCACGGAGTATGGCCGTCCCACGGGTGTGGCTTGCGGTCCTCGAACCGCGGCCCGTGCCCGAGCGCGCCGGGCTCTGAAGTGGCGGGGACAAGGTCCTCGAACTGGAGGGTGGCGCAGGCGGAAAGCCCCAGCGCAAGGCCGAGCGAGATTGCCACCAGCCTCATGGGATGGATCATGACAGACCAGGCCCCGAATCATTCTTTGGTATCTCAATTTCGGGAGTAGGGCATGCGGATAGCGATTGCCATAGTCAAATGGCTGGCGGTCGGGCTGGCGGCCGCGGTCGCGTGGCTCTGGATCGCGCCGCCGGCTCTCTTCCGGGTGGGGTCCGGCTACGCGGCGAAGATCGTCTGCTCGAACGTATTCATCGCCGGCCGGGAAGCGGATGTTGTCCTTGCCGATGACGTGCAGGCGCCGGGGAAACCTCTCCTGCGCCTGATGCGCGTTCGCGTTGATCGTGAGAGCGGACTCGTCGAAGCCGGTCTGCTGGGAATCATCGGAGGCGGCAGGGCAGTTTACCGGGAGGGGCTTGGCTGCACGGTGCTTCCGCGTGGTGTTTTACCGAAGCAGCTTGCTGCCCCGCAACGAATGCCTGCACAGGAACGGGAATGGCCTGCTTCCCCGGACGCGGCCATCTCCGCGCTGCTTGGGGACGATACGCTCGCCGGACCGGGCATGCGCGCGGCCCTCGTCATCCATGATGGCCGCATCATCGCGGAGCGCTACGGCGAGGGCTTCGGTCCAAACACGCCGCTGCTCGGCTGGAGCATGACCAAGACAGTGATGGCAGCGCTTGTCGGCGCGGCGGTGGGCGAGGGGCGTCTGAACGTCGGCCAATCGGGTCTGTTTCCCGAATGGACGGACGACAGTCGCGCGAAGGTCACCATCGCCGATCTGCTCGGCATGGAAAGCGGTCTCGCCTTCAACGAGGACTACGGCCACGTCAGCGACGTGACCCGCATGCTCTACCTCGAGCCGGACATGGCGGCATTCGTCGCGTCCCTGCCTGCCGAGACGGAGCCCGGACGCCGGTTCCGCTACTCGAGCGGCACCACTGTGTTGCTGTCGCGCGTCTGGCAGAACGCCTTCCCCGACGATTCCGCTGCCATTGCATGGGCTTACCGGACGCTCTTCGATCCCCTTGGCATGAGGAGCGCGGTGCTGGAGGCGGACGCCAGCGGCACGGCGGGCGGCTCGTCCTACCTCTATGCTACCGCACGGGACTGGGCCCGCTTCGCGCAGATGCTGCTGGATGACGGCATCTGGCGGGGCAGGCGCATCCTGCCGGAGGGATGGGTGGAGTGGATGCGCGCGCCGGCGCAATCCTCGCGCGGCTCCTATGGCCGTCATGTCTGGCTGCACGGACCGCGCCGCGGTCCGGCAAGGGGGCAGGCGAACCCTGATGCTCCCTTCGATCTTCCGCCCGATGCCTTCTGGATGATCGGCCACGACGGCCAGACGATCGCCATCATCCCGTCCCGGCGGCTCATCGTTCTGCGCATGGGGCTTACGCCCGGCTGGCTCGACTATCCGCCGCAGGCGCTGGTCGGGGCGGTGGTGAAGGAGCTCGATCGCCGTTTGCCGGTTGATGAGTCGGTTCAATGACTTGGCCGGATTTCCTGCCGGGCCGATTCATGGAGTTAAAGCGGAGATTCAATCGTTCGACCTGCCGCGGACCGCATGAAATGCACAGGAGTTTTGTCCGTCTGCCTTGAGGTGACCGCTTTGGCGGCTATTTTCGCCCGCTTCGGAAAAGAGGTATCATGGAACAGTTGCAGCAACGCCATGCGGCGATAATCGGTCAGGAGATTGGCGCGGGCGCCGGTCAGGTTCTGGCCGCCATCAAGCTTCTCGACGAGGGGGCGACGGTTCCCTTCGTCGCGCGTTATCGTAAGGAAGTGACGGGCGGGCTGGACGACACGCAGCTTCGCACGCTGTCCGAGCGGCTCTCCTACCTGCGCGAGCTCGACCAGCGGCGCGAGACGGTGCTGAACTCCATCCGCGAACAGGGTAAGCTGACCGAGGATCTGGAGAAAGCGATCCTCGCGGCTTCCACCAAGGCGGAGCTGGAAGATCTCTATCTGCCCTATAAGCCCAAGCGCCGCACCAAGGCCCAGATCGCCCGCGAGCGCGGTCTGGGGCCTCTGGCCGACGCCATTCTCGAGAACCGCGCCGCCGAGCCTGCGAAGCTTGCCGAAGCCTACATCACCGACGAAGTGCCGGACGTGAAGGCGGCGCTGGATGGCGCGCGCGACATCGTTTCGGAACTGATTGCCGAGAACGCCGAACTGGTCGGCAAGCTGCGTGCCTATATGAAGGAATATGGCGTCCTCCGCTCCCGCGTCGTCGAGGGGAAGGAGGAGCAGGGTGCCAAGTTCTCCGATTATTTCGACCATGCCGAGCCCTGGGCGGGCGTGCCGAGCCACCGTGCGCTGGCCATGTTCCGTGGCCGCAACGAGGAAATCCTGTCGCTTGACATCGAGTTGCCGGAAGGCGAGGGCGGTCTGCCGCCGTCCGCCCCGGTGGAGGCGATGATCTGCGCCGCCTACGGCATCGCCGGTGCGCTGCCGGGCGACCTCTGGCTGCGCGATGTGGCCGCCTGGACCTGGCGCGTGAAGCTGTCGCTTCGCCTTGTGCTCGATCTCATGGGCGATCTGCGCGAGCGTGCCGAGGAGGAGGCGATCCGCGTCTTCGCCCGCAACCTCAAGGACCTGCTGCTCGCAGCTCCCGCGGGCTCCCGCCCGACCATGGGCCTCGACCCCGGCATCCGCACCGGCGTGAAGGTCGCCGTGGTGGACGGCACCGGCAAGCTGCTCGCGACCACGACCATCTACCCCTTCCAGCCGCGCAATGACGTGGCCGGCGCGCATGCCGAACTCACGAAGCTGATCTTCCAGCACAGGGTGGAGCTCATCGCCATCGGCAACGGTACGGCGAGCCGCGAGACTGAGCGCTTCGTCGCTGACCTCCTTGCGAAGCTTCCCGCGCCGAAGCCCACCAAGGTGATCGTCTCTGAGGCTGGCGCTTCCGTCTACTCTGCCTCGGCGCTCGCCGCCTCCGAGTTCCCGGACCTCGACGTGTCGCTGCGCGGCGCCGTCTCCATCGCCCGCCGCCTGCAGGACCCGCTCGCCGAACTGGTCAAGATCGAACCGAAGTCCATCGGCGTTGGCCAGTACCAGCACGACGTCGATCAGTTCCGCCTGGCGAAGGCGCTGGACGCGGTGGTCGAGGACGCGGTGAACGCCGTCGGCGTTGATCTCAACATGGCCTCGGTGCCGCTGCTTGCCCGCGTGTCGGGCCTCGGACCCACGCTGGCGGAGGCCATTGTCGCCTACCGGAATGCCAACGGCGCGTTCCGCAGCCGCATGGACCTTCTCAAGGTGCCGCGTCTCGGCCAGCGCACCTTCGAGCAGTGCGCCGGCTTCCTGCGCATCCGCGATGGCGATGAGCCGCTGGACGCGTCTGCCGTCCACCCGGAAGCCTATGACGTGGCGCGCCGGATCGTTGCCGCCTGCGGACGCGACGTCCGTTCCCTCATGGGCGACAGCGCGACGCTCAGAGCGCTCGATCCCCGCCAGTTCACCGACGAGCGCTTCGGCCTGCCGACGGTGAAAGACATCATCGCCGAACTTGAAAAGCCCGGCCGCGACCCGCGTCCCGCCTTCAGGACGGCCGCCTTCGCCGAGGGAGTGGAGGAGGTGAAGGACCTGCGTCCCGGCATGGTGCTGGAGGGCACGGTCACCAACGTGGCGGCCTTCGGCGCTTTCGTTGACATCGGCGTCCACCAGGACGGCCTGGTTCACGTCTCTCAGCTTGCCGACCGCTTCGTGAAGGACCCGCACGATGTGGTGAAGGCCGGCGACATCGTGAAAGTGCGCGTGCTCGAGGTGGACCTCAAGCGCAACCGCATTTCGCTTACCATGCGCAAGGATGGCGGCGGCGAGCCTCGCGAACGTGGCGCCGCGTCGGAACCGCGCCAGCGCGGCTCCTCCCAGAAGCAGGCGTCCGCGCCGAAGCCGAGCCAAAGTGCCTTCGGGGCGGCCTTCTCGCAAGCTCTTGCGGCCGCCAGCGCGAAGAACCGCAAGTAGTAGGGGACAGCGTCCTGCGGGCGCCGGCCCTCGCAGATGATGGCGCGGGTGCCTGCATGAACATGAAACGATGCATGGGCTCCGCCGCTGCCGTGGCGGAGCCTTTTCCTTTGGCCGTCCTTCTCTGGCACATTCGAACCTCACCGTCGCCTGAAGGTGGCCCGCTGCCTACCGATGGCCGGCTAACAGTCTCAAGGCCTGTAACGTTCTGAAATATAACTATTTGTTATTGAAAGTGACGAAACCGGGCAGGCATTTCGCACATTCCCGCCACGACCGCCCATTAGCGTTGGGCTCGCAAGAGATAGGAGATGTGTGATGAGTAAACTGCTTACTGCCCTGGTGACGGGGGCGGCCCTGATGGGTCTCGCCGCCTGCGGCGATACAGACTCGACGACCACACAGGGCGTTGATCAGGCCACGCCTCCGCCTGCGGCTGCTCCGGACGCGACGCCGCCGAGCGCAGCCCCACCGCCCGATGCGGGTGGGATGGATAACAACACGATGCCGGGCTCTCCGAACCCGTAACGGCCCGCAAAAATACCTTGAACAAGGATTGGCAGAAGCAGGGTGGAGTTTTCCGTCCTGCTTCTGCCTTCTGGTTTTTGCTCCCTCGTCACGCGCTTCAGATCGCTTTATGGTGAGGACATGACGATCCTGAAGCACATAGCCCAGCTACTCGCCCGCGCGTCCGACGGCGTTTACAGCCTGGTGGCTGCCGTCCGCGAGATGTTCCACCATGACCCGGAGCTCCGCCGCAGGGTGGCGTTCTCCGTTGCGTTGATTGCGCTTTCGGCCAAGATGGCCAAGGCGGATGGCGTCGTGACCGTCGACGAGGTGAAGGCCTTCCACGAGTTCTTCCACGTTCCGCCGGGAGAAATGGCGAACGTCACCCGGCTCTACAACCTTGCCAAGCAGGACATCGCGGGCTTCGAGACCTATGCCCGCCAGATGGCGTCGCTATGTTCCGGTGACACGCACGAATGTGCCATGCTGGAAGACGTGCTGGACGCGCTGTTCCATGTCGCCAAGGCTGACGGCGTGATCCACGAGCGCGAGCATCGCTTCCTCGTCCGCATTGCCCAGATTTTCGAGGTCAACGAGCACCACTTTGCCCAGATCGAGGCGCGGCATATGGTTCCGGGCAAGGCGGACCCGTACGTTCTCCTCGGCGTGTCTCCCGATGCCCCGTTCGACGAGATCAGGAAGCGCTATCGCAAACTCGTGGCGGAAAACCATCCCGACCGCCTGATCGCCCGGGGGGTGCCGGAGGAGTTCATCGTCATCGCCAATGGGCGTCTTGCCGCCCTCAACGAAGCCTATGAACGGCTGGAACTGATGTTGCGCGGGAAAAATGAACTTCGAGCCTGACTGCAAGACCGCCCGTGTCCGCCCGTCACCGAACTTCGGCGAGCGGAGGGACGGCAAGACGCCGGACACGATCATTCTGCACTACACAGGCATGGCGACGGCCAGTGGCGCGGAAGACTGGCTCTGTGATACGCGCAGCCAGGTTTCCTCCCACTATCTCGTTTATGAAGACGGCGGGGTGGTGCAGATGGTGCCTGAGGCACTTCGTGCCTGGCATGCGGGCGTGAGTTGCTGGCAGGGCGAGACGGACCTCAACTCCCGCTCGATCGGCATCGAGATTGCAAATCCCGGCCACGACCTCGGCTACGAGGACTTTCCGGAAGCGCAGATCGCGTCGGTCATCAATCTGTGCAAGGGCATCATGGAGCGCTGGTCGATCAGGCCGGAACGGGTGCTTGCGCATTCCGACATCGCGCCCTCGCGCAAGATTGATCCGGGGGAGAAGTTCCCCTGGCGGCGCCTGGCGGAGGCGGGCATCTGTGTTTACGTCGAGCCGGCGCCGCTGGTTCCCGGACCGATCCTGGCGCCGGGGGTGGAAGGCGAGGAGGTGCTGGCCCTTCAGCAGGATCTCGCCCGCGTGGGATACGGCGTGCCGACGGATGGTGTTTACGACTCCGAGACGGCCATCGTGGTGAAGGCGTTCCAGCGGCGTTTCCGTCCGGAGAGGATCGATGGCGTGGCCGATCCGTCCACGCTCGCGACATTGCGGAAATTGTTGATGGAACTGCCTAAACTGTAATAGTTCGATCCTGTACCCGTTAAAAACTGAAACACTAATTTATCAACTATGCCCTTTTTTTCCTGAGTTTCTCTTTAGATGAAGCCGCACGCGGTGGGGCGTACTATTGCGGCTCGTAATCTGTACGAGCCAACAAAATATTGGTGCATTCGTAAGACGGAAAAATGATTGCAAAGAAACGTGTTGCAATGGCGGTCGCCGTTGCGCTGCCGCTGAGTTGTATTTCGTTTGTTTCAATGATGGGGATGGCCGAAGCCGCTGCAAGCGGCGGAGCTGTCGCGCAGTCCACGGCAAGACGCACGGACGCGCTTCGCCAGATGTATATGGCAAGACGCAAGCCGAGCGTCGGCGATGCCGCGGCTGTTTCGCCTGACCGGTCGAAGGTCAAGCGGCCCCGGCGGTCTGACCGTACTCCGAAGCGGCCTTCCTCCAGGCGTCGATCGGCGAGAGGTTCCTCCCAGCCATCCGAAAAGGTGGCGGAATACCGGACCCTGGTAAACCGCTTTGCCCGCGAGTACGGGGTTCCGGCGGATCTGGCGCACGCGGTCGTTCTGGTCGAGAGCAACTACTTCCCCAATGCGAAGGGCAGTGCGGGCGAGGTGGGACTCATGCAGATCAAGCCTTCCACGGCCCGCATCATGGGGTACCGCGGCAGCGTTAGCGGCCTCTTTCACCCTGAGACGAACCTCAGGTTCGGCATGAAGTATCTTGCCAAGGCGTACCAGCTCGGCAAGACCACTTGCGGCACGATCCTGCGATACAATGCCGGTCACGGGGCCAAGCGCATGAATCCCGTGTCTTCGGCGTATTGCGAGAAGGTGAAGCGCATACTTGGTGGCAAATCCCGATGAAACGAACCGTGAATACCCGGCCCAGTTACGGAGCCGGGTATTGCGCCCGCGGGGCGCTTTCCTTATCTGGAGTTTGCCAGCTGGCCGGACGGCCGCGCGCGCAAGTGCCGAAAGGCCGCGCGTGAGGAAAGTCCGGGCTCCATGGAACACGATGCCGGATAACGTCCGGCGGGGGAAACCCTAGGGAAAGTGCCACAGAAAGCAAACCGCCCCGCTTGCGGGGTAAGGGTGAAAGGGTGGGGTAAGAGCCCACCGCGCGACTGGCAACAGGAGCGGCACGGCAAACCCCATCGGGAGCAAAACCGAATAGGAACGACGCGAGGGTAACCTCAGGCAGTTCCAGCCCAGTCGTTCGGGTAGGTTGCTAGAGGTCGGCGGCAACGCCGATCCCAGAAGAATGGTCGTCACGTCACCGCTCGCGGTGGCCTTACAGAACCCGGCTTACAGGCCGGCTGGCATTTATCTCACTCTGTTTCATCACATCGCATTCTGTCCGCTTGCTCTTCCCACGGAATGCCGTGATCGCGTGGTCCGGGGCAGGTCGGAGCGCGTCCAGACCCTCCTTTCGCTCGCCCGGCCCGTTCGTTGCGCAAGGCCCGGTAATTTTTGAACACCGGCTCATCCGGAAGCCTGCGCGTTTCACCATTCGTTAGTCTTAACGTTGGATAACAGTTTTTGCAGTGCCGATGCGTGGCAGATTTCGGTTGGGGGATAATCCCATTGACGCCCATAATACCCCATGTTATCCCAAGAAATCAGTTCGCTTACCGTGATTTGGGGATTGTTTCGGTCGCTGCGCAGTCAAGAACGGCGCGCGAAAGCGGTCTTCCGTTGTTCGTTTGGATCGGCCTTTCCGCCGGTCGGCGTCGGTAGCTTCGGGCATTGGCAGGCACGGGGGCTTCTCCCCGGCGATGGTAGTGGCAGGGTATGGATCGGTTCCTTTCCAGTGCTGTGAACAGGATAGATGCGAAGGGGCGCGTCTCTGTCCCGGCGCATTTCCGCGCCGTCCTGCAGAAGCGCGGCTACACGGAACTCTATGCCCTGCGTGCGCTGGACATTCCGGCCATGGACGTCGGCGGCCTCGACCTGCTCGACCGTTACGAGCAGAGGATCGCGGCGGAGGATCCCTTCCTGCAGACGGCGGACGACATGTCCTTCTTCATTCATGGGGATGGCGCTTTCCTGAAGGTGGATCAGGAAGGCCGCATCACCGTTACGAATTTCATCCGCGATCACACCGGCATTACCACGGAGGTGGCCTTTGTCGGTCGCGGCCATTTCTTTCAGATGTGGGAACCGGAGCGTCTCAAGGCGTATGGGGCGGAGGTGCGCGCGCGGCTCTTGAAGCTGCGGCAGCAGGGCTCTCACGGTCTCAGGGACGGTGCCCAATGAGCGCGGCTTCCGGCAATGCGGGCGGCGACGGCAAACGCAGCCACATCCCGGTCCTTTTGCAACCGGTTCTCGATGCCCTGAAGCCGGCGCCCGGTAAGATCATTGTCGACGGCACGTTCGGCGCCGGCGGCTACACCACCGCCATTCTCGAAGGCGGTGCCGACGTGGTGGCGATTGACCGCGATCCCGATGCCATCGCCGCGGGCGCTGCTCTGGTCGAGAAGTACAAGGGTCATCTGCGGCTCGAAGAAGGGCCGTTCTCTGCGATGGAACGGCTCGTCGGCCAACCTGTCGATGGCGTCGTGCTCGACATTGGCGTTTCCTCCATGCAGCTCGACCAGGCCGAGCGCGGCTTTTCCTTCCGCTTCGAGGGGCCGCTCGACATGCGCATGGCCCGCTCCGGCCTGTCCGCCGCGGATGTCGTCAACCGCTTCAAGATCTCGGACCTGACCCGCATCTTCGGTCTTCTGGGCGAGGAGCGTCATGCCGGCCGCATCGCCCGCGCCATCGAGAAGGCGCGCGCCGAACGCCCATTTGCCACGACGCTTCAGCTCGCAGAGCTCATCGAGAAGGTTGTCGGTCGCAAGCCGACCGACAGGATCCACCCGGCCACGCGCGTCTTCCAGGCGCTGCGCATTTTCGTCAACGACGAGCTCGGGGAGCTTGCCCGCGCGCTCTTCGCCGCCGAGCGGCTGCTGAAACCCGGCGGCGTTCTTGCCGTGGTGACCTTCCATTCACTAGAGGACCGGATGGTGAAGCGTTTCTTCGCGGAGCGCTCGGGCGGGAAGGGCGGTTCGCGCCATCTGCCCGCCGCGGGCGGCGCCGCGCCCGCCTTCGAGAAGCCGGCGAAGGATGTGGAGCCGGACGAAGCGGAGATCGCGGCAAATCCGCGTGCCCGCTCGGCGCGGCTGCGTTCGGCCGTGCGCACTGCCGGGCCAGCCGGCCGCGGCGATTTCTCGATTTTCTCCATGCCAGCCCTGTCGCTCACGGCTGGAAACGACGGAGGCAGGTGACATGCTGTTCCGGACCAGGGACGTGGCGATGATCGCAATCATGCTGTCCGCGGCCGCGTTCACCTACAAGACCAAGCACGATGCCGAGGCGCTGCGCAAGCGTATCCATACCCTGGAAAGCCAGATCCAGGCGGAGAAGGATGCGATCGACGTGCTGAAAGCCGACTGGAGCCTGCTCGTCCAGCCGAACCGCCTGCAGGATCTCGCGGAAACCCATGAGGCCGAGCTCGGCCTGCGACTGGTCGAGCCTCAGCAGATCATCACCATGCAGGAGCTGCGGAACATTCCGTTCCGCCCGGCTCCGGATATCGTGGCGCAGGAAGACAAGGACCCGACGGTCACCGGTGGAGTGGAGAGATGAGCGTGCTGAATCCCTTCAGGCTTCGTGCGCGCCGGGACAACGGCGCATCTTCATCCATCAAGGTCAAGGCTCGCGGCGGCGGTGCGCGCTCGCGCGGCCGTCTCATGCTGGCGATGGGCGTCGTCTTCGCCGTCTACGGCGCCATCGGCGCACGCCTGGTCCAGCTCGGCATGACCGGCGAGCCGGTCGTCAACCTGCCGCAGAGCCGGCCCACCGCGTCGCGGCCCGATATTCTCGACCGCAACGGCCTGGTGATGGCCACCGACATCAAGACGGCTTCGCTCTTCGCCGAGCCGCGCCGCATCGTAGACATCGACGAGGCGATCGAGAAGCTTCAGACGGTCCTCCCGGACCTCGACTACGACTCGACCTACCGCAAGCTCAACAGCCAGGCCGGTTTCGTATGGCTGCGCCGGCAGCTGTCGCCGCGCCAGCAGGCCGACATCCTCGCGCTCGGCATTCCGGGCCTTGGTTTCCGCACTGAGAAACGCCGCTTCTATCCAGGCGGTCCGACCGCCTCGCACATCCTGGGCCTGGTGAACATCGACAACCAAGGCATCGCCGGCATCGAGAAATACATCGACGACCAGGGTCTGGCCGACCTCCAGGCTCTGGGGCTCGCCGGTCCCGACACGCTCGAGCCGGTGCGCCTTTCGATTGACCTGCGCGCCCAGCACGTTCTGCGCGACGAGCTGGAGGCTGCCCTGGAACGCTATCACGCGGTGGCGGCTGCCGGCACGATCATCAACGCGCGGACCGGCGAAGTTGTCGCCATGGCCTCGCTGCCGGACTACGATCCGAACAATCCGTTCAACGCGCTGGAAAAGGACCGCCTGAACCGCGTTTCCGCTGGCGTGTTCGAGATGGGTTCGACCTTCAAGCTCTTCACCACCGCAATGGCGCTGGATTCCGGCAAGGTCAACCTCAACAGCAGCTTCGACGCCTCAAAGCCGCTGCGCATCGGCGGCTTCACCATCAACGACTTCCACGGCAAGCGCCGCGTGCTGACGGTGCCTGAAATCTTCATCTATTCATCGAACATCGGCACGGCCAAGATGGCCGAGGTGGTCGGTGTAGAGGGGCATCGCGCCTTCCTGAAGAAGGTGGGCCTGCTCGACCGCATGAAGATCGAGCTTCCGGAAGTGGCTACGCCGACCGAGCCGAAGGAGTGGAAGCGCCTTCATTCGATCACGATTTCCTACGGCCACGGCGTCGCGACCACGCCTTTGCAGACGGCGGTCGCGGCCGCGGCGATGGTCAATGGCGGCAAGCTCATTCCGCCGACCTTCCTGCCGCGCACTGAGGAGGAGGCCCGGGAAATCGCCCAGCAGGTGATCTCGCCCGAGACGAGCGCTAAGATCCGCTACCTTTTCCGCCTCAACGTGGAGAAGGGCTCGGGCTCCCGCGCCGAAGCGCCCGGCTATTTCGTGGGCGGCAAGACCGGCACGGCCGAAAAGGTGGTGAACGGCCGCTATTCGAACAACAAGCGCTTCAATGCCTTCATTGCGGCCTTCCCGACCAATGATCCCGAATATGTCGTGGCGATCGTGATCGACGAGCCGCAGCCGGAGCGCCCGGGCATTGGCGCCACGTCGGGTCTGAACGCGGCGCCCGTGGCCGGCAACGTCATTCGCAGGACTGCGGCGATGCTGGGCGTGAAGCCGGATTTCGGGCAGGAAAATTCGGCGGTGCTGGTTTCGTACCAATAGTTTCCTTCGTAAGATGGGGAAAAGGGCCAAGAGAGTCGCCAATCATGATCAAGCTGGCCGATTTTGCCGATATCCTGCCACATGTGGGATCAATATCCGGTGATATGGATGTTACCGGTCTTTCTTTCGATTCCCGCCGCGTTCAACCTGGCGACCTCTTCTTCGCTCTTCCCGGAACGAAGGCGGATGGTGCGGCATTCGTCGCGGATGCTGTCAGGCGAGGCGCCGCGGGCGTGGTTGCGGCAAGGGGCGCGATCCGCTCACCCCTGTCCGTTCCGCTGATCGAGGTTGACGATCCCCGTCGCGCGCTGGCGCTGGCCACCGCGCGCTTTTTCGGTGCGCAGCCAGAGATCATGGTGGCCGTCACCGGCACGGCCGGCAAGACGTCGGTCGCTTCCTTCACGCGCCAGATCTGGGAGCAGGCGGGCTTCGCCGCAGCTTCCATCGGCACCACCGGCGTCGTGGCCCCCGGCCGCGACGAATATGGCGAACTCACCACGCCCGATCCGGTTTCCCTGCACAAGCTTCTCGCCGAACTGGCGGCGTCGGGCGTGACCCATGCTGCCATGGAAGCTTCCAGCCACGGCCTGTCCCAGCGTCGCGTCGATGGAGTGCGGTTTGCCGCTGCGGCCTTTACCAACATCGGCCGCGATCACATGGACTACCACCCGACGGTCGAGGAATACCACCAGACCAAGATGCGCCTGTTCGACACGCTCCTGCCGCCGGGCGCGCCGGCCGTTGTCTTCGCCGACGATGCCTGGTCGCAGCCGACCATAGAGGCGGTCGAGAGGGCAGGGCGCAAGCTGCTGACGGTTGGCCGCAACGGCACCTTCATCGCATTGAAGCGGGCGGAGCACGAACGTCATCGCCAGCATGGCGAAGTCGAGCATGAAGGCCGGCTCTATGAGATCGAAGTGCCGCTGGCAGGCGAGTTCCAGCTCGCCAATGCGCTGGTGGCCGCCGGTCTCGCCATCGCCACCGGTCTCGACGCGGCGACGGCCTTCAAGGCGCTGAAGCATCTCAAGGGCGCCTCCGGCCGCCTTGAGCTCACCGGCACCACGAAGGACGGGGCACAGATCTATGTGGACTACGCCCACAAGCCCGAGGCCCTGGAGAATGTGCTGAAGGCGGTCCGACCCTTCACGACGGGCCGCGTCGTCGTCGTGTTCGGTTGCGGGGGCGACCGCGACCGCGGCAAGCGCCCGATCATGGGTGACATCGCGCGGCGTCTGGCCGATGTGGTCATTGTTACCGACGACAATCCGCGCAGCGAGGATCCCGCCGCTATCCGGGCCGAGATCCTGGCCGCCGTTCCCGAGGCCCGGGAGATCGGCGACCGGCGCGAGGCCATTCGCACGGCGATCGCCGGGCTGCGCACCGGCGACACGCTGATCGTCGCCGGAAAGGGGCATGAGCACGGCCAGGAGATAGCCGGCCGGAAGTATCCGTTCTCTGATCACGAGGAAGTCCGCAAAGCCTTGGAGGAAATGGGCCAGTGACTTTGCTCTGGACCACAGACGACCTGATCGCGGCCATGGGCGGTCGTCCCTTCGGGAATCTGCCCGAGGGCATCACCGGCGTCTCCATCGACACGCGCACGCTGAAACCGGGCGAGGCCTTCTTTGCCATCAGGGGCGACCGTTTCGACGGGCACGACTTCGCCACCCACGCCATGGCGGCGGGGGCAAGCGTGATCGTTGTGTCTGAAGAGCGTCTGCCCGCGCTGGGTCGCCTGGCCATTGCGAAGATCGTCGTCCCGGACGTGCTGCGCGCGCTCGAGAAGCTCGCGGTGGCCGCCCGCGCCCGCAGCCGCGCGCGCATCGTCGCCGTCACCGGTTCCGCCGGAAAGACGACGACCAAGGAAATGCTGCGCACCGCTCTGCAGGTCGCTGGTCCCGTTCATGCGGCAGAAGGTTCCTTCAACAACCATTGGGGCGTGCCGCTGACGCTTGCCCGTCTGCCCCTGGACGCGCGCTATGGCGTCTTCGAGATCGGCATGAACCACGCCGGTGAGATCGAGCCGCTGGTCAAGATGGTTCAGCCCCATGTGGCCGTCGTCACGATGGTGGCCGGCGCCCATCTCGGACACTTTTCCAGCCTGGAAGACATTGCCCGCGCCAAAGCCGAGATCTTCTCCGGCCTCGTGCCCGGGGGGCAGGCCATCATCAACCGCGACGATCCCCGCTGGAACCTGCTCGCCAAGATGGCGATGGACATGGGCGTCGAGAACGTTTGGGGTTTCGGCGAGAATCCGCGCGCTCAGTTCCGTCTTGTTTCGTGGGAGCCGGATGACACCGGCGCGATCATCACCGTGCGGATCGCCGGGCAGGAGATCACCGGACGCATCGGCGCGCCGGGCCGTCACATGGTTCAGAACGCGCTTGCGGTCCTCGGCGCAGGCTATCTGGTCGGCGCCGACGTTCCCGAGATGCTGAACGCCCTCGCCATGTTCCAGCCTGCCGAGGGGCGCGGCCGTCGCTACCGCCTGCGCCATCCGGACGGGGGCGACTTCACGGTGATCGACGAGAGCTACAACGCCAACCCCGCCTCCATGCGTGCTGCGCTTCAGCTGCTGAGCGCCGCTCCGGTGCCGGAGGGTGGCCGCCGCATCGCGGTTCTTGGCGACATGCTCGAACTCGGAGAGCATTCCGCCCGTCTGCATGAGGCTCTGGGCGAGCTGGTCTCGCAGGCGAAGGCTGACCTTCTGCTGATCGCTGGCGATGAGATGAAGGCGCTCGCGGCCAAGCCGCCCGCCGATGTGCATGTGGAATACCGGGAGACGGCGGCCGATCTTGAGCCGATTCTTCTTCAGACCGTGCGGCCGGGAGACACCATTGTGGTCAAGTCGTCCAAGTCGGCTGGCTTTTCAAAACTCGTGAAAGCCCTTCTTGCGCATTTCCCGCCGGTGGATGCGGCGGACGATGCGTGAATGGAAAAGGGCGGGGATTAAACAACAATGTTGATGTTTCTGGTTCAGCTGTCCGACACGGTCTCGGCCTTCAACGTCTTCCGGTACATAACCTTTCGGACGGGCGGAGCGCTGATCACGGCGGCATTCATCGTCTTCCTTTTCGGGCCTGCGATCATCGACTCGCTGCGCATCCGCCAGGGCAAGGGCCAGCCGATCCGCGCGGACGGTCCCCAGACGCATTTCAAGAAGGCCGGCACGCCGACCATGGGCGGCCTGATGATCCTCTCCGGCATCCTTGGCTCCTGCCTTCTCTGGGCCAATCTTTCCAGCATCTATGTGCTCGTGGTGCTGATGGTGACCGTCGGCTTCGGCGCCATCGGCTTCTACGACGACTACATGAAGGTCACCAAGCAGTCCCACCTCGGGGTATCGGGCAAGGTTCGCCTGGCGATCGAGTTCCTGATCGCGGGTCTCGCAGCCTGGATCATCATGCGATCCGGCCAGGCGCCGTTCTCCTCGACGCTGACCTTTCCCTTCTTCAAGGAACTGTTGCTGAATCTCGGCATTTTCTTCATTCCCTTCGCGGCCTTCGTCATCGTCGGCGCGGGCAATGCCGTGAACCTGACGGACGGCCTCGACGGACTCGCCACGGTGCCGGTCATGGTTGCTGCGGCCTCCTTCGGCGTGATCGCCTATCTTTCGGGTAACGCGATCTTTGCCGACTATTTGCAGATCCACTTCGTACCGGGCACCGGCGAGCTTGCTGTGGTCCTGGGCGCGGTGATCGGCGCCGGACTCGGCTTCCTCTGGTTCAACGCGCCGCCCGCCGCCATCTTCATGGGCGACACCGGCTCGCTGGCGCTCGGCGGTCTTCTCGGCACGGTTGCGGTGGCGACCAAGCACGAGATCGTGCTCGCCATCATCGGCGGCCTGTTCGTCGTGGAGGCCTTCTCCGTCATCATCCAGGTGACTGTCTTCAAGCTCACCGGCAAGCGCGTGTTCCTGATGGCGCCCATCCACCACCATTTCGAGAAGCTCGGCTGGACGGAGAGCCAGGTCGTGATCCGTTTCTGGATCATCGCTGTGATCCTGGCCCTGGTCGGCCTGTCCAGCCTTAAGCTGCGCTGATGAAGAGACACGCAAGGAGCATGCGTCCGTGATTCCGGCCACGACCTGCAAGAACAAGAAGATTGCCGTCTTCGGCCTTGGCGGCTCCGGTATGGCCACCGCCCGGGCGCTTGAGGCGGGCGGCGGGGACGTGGTTGCCTGGGACGACAATCCCGACAACGTGCGCAAGGCCGAAGCCGAGGGCTTCGCCGTGCGCGACATGCACGATCTGGATTGGTCCGGGATCGCCTCGCTGGTGCTCTCGCCCGGCGTTCCGCTCACCCATCCGCGCCCGCACTGGACGGTGGATCTTGCCCGCGCGGCAGGGGTCGAGATCATCGGCGACATTGAACTCTTCGTGCGCGAGCGCAAGGCGCTGGCGCCGGAAGCTCCCTTCGTCGCCATCACCGGCACCAACGGCAAGTCGACCACCACGGCGCTGATCGCCCACGTCCTGCGTTCGGCGGGACGCGACACACAGCTCGGCGGCAACATCGGCACCGCCATCCTGACGCTGGACCCGCCGGCGCCTGCGCGCCACTACGTGGTGGAATGCTCCTCCTATCAGATCGACCTGGCGCCCGGCATCAACCCGACCGTCGGTATCCTGCTCAATCTCACGCCCGACCACATCGATCGCCATGGCTCGATGGAGAACTATGCCGCGGTCAAGGAGCGCCTGGTGGCGAAGAGCGGCACTGCCATCCTCGGCGTCGACGATGACTACTGCCGCGCCATCGCGGACCGTCTGGAGAAGGCCGGGCGCAAGGTCATCCGCATTTCCGTGAAGGAAACGCTCGCCGAAGGTCTCTACGCCGACGGTCCACGCCTGATGCGCGCCGCGCGGGGCGGGGCGGAGGAGCTTCTTTCCCTCGCCGGCACCGGCTCGCTGCGCGGCCGCCACAACGCCCAGAACGCGCTCGCCGCACTCGCTGCATGCCTTGCCTGCGGCCTCTCGCTTGAGGAAATCAAGGCGGGTTTCCGCTCCTTCCCGGGCCTTGCCCACCGCATGGAGCAGGTGGGCCGTCGTGGTCGCGTCCTTTTCGTCAACGACTCCAAGGCCACCAACGCAGAAGCGTCTGCACCGGCGCTCGCGAGCTTCGACCGCATCTACTGGATCGCGGGCGGCCTGCCGAAGGCAGGGGGAATCGAGAGCCTGACGGACTTCTTCCCCCACATCGTCAAGGCCTACCTGATCGGCGAGGCGGCACCCTCTTTCGCCGCGACGCTCGGTGAAAGAGTCCCTTATGAAATATCCGGTACGCTGTCCGCTGCGGTGGCACATGCCAGCCGCGATGCCGCGCAGGATGGGGAAGGCGAGCCCGTCGTTCTCCTGTCTCCCGCCTGCGCGAGCTTCGATCAGTTCAGGAATTTCGAGGTGAGGGGCGAGGCATTTCGTGAGCTGGTGCTCGCCCTTGACGGAGTGGAGCCTCTGGGAGGGACGAAGAAATGATGCTGAGCCGCACGGATCGCAGCCCCGTCGCCACCTGGTGGTGGACCGTTGACCGGTGGTTCCTGTCCGCATTCCTGATGCTGATGGGGCTCGGGGTCGTGTTGTCCTTCGCGGCCAGTCCCGCGGTGGCCGAGCGCATCGGCCTCGACAGCTACCATTTCGTGACGCGCCAGATCATGTTCATGGTTCCGGCCGTGGGCGTGATGATAGGCGTGTCCTTCCTGGATGCCCGCCAGGTGCGCCGCCTGGCGCTCATCATGCTCCTGGCTGCCCTGGTCCTGATGGTGTTGACCCTGTTCGTCGGCGTGGAGGCCAAGGGTGCCAAGCGCTGGGTTCATGTCTTCGGCATGTCCATCCAGCCGTCCGAGTACATGAAGCCCGCCTTCGTTGTTGTCTGCGCCTGGCTCTTCGCGGAGCATGGCCGCGCGCCTGAAATCCCCGGCAACCTGTTCGCGGCGATCCTTCTCTGTCTGGTGGTTGCCCTTCTGGTCGCCCAGCCGGACCTCGGCCAGACGATTCTGATCCTGGGCACCTGGGGCGCGATGTTCTTCATTGCCGGTATGCCGTGGATCTGGATTGTGCTGCTCGCGGGCGCCGCGATGGTTCTTGGCGTCGGCGCCTATTTCGTGTTCCCGCACGTGGCGGGCCGCATCGACCGCTTTCTCACCGGCGAGGGTGACACCTACCAGGTGGACATGAGTCTCGAGGCGCTCACCCGCGGCGGCTGGCTCGGCCAGGGGCCGGGTGAGGGCTCGGTAAAGCGCATCCTGCCCGACAGTCATACCGACTTCGTCTTTGCGGTGGCTGGTGAGGAGTTCGGCCTGATCCTCTGCCTGCTGATCCTGCTCATCTTCGCCTTCGTCGTTCTGCGGGGGCTGGCGCTCGCCCGCCGCGACGACCAGGATGACTTTACCCGTTATGCCCTGTCGGGACTCGTGATCCTGTTTGGCTTCCAGTCCATGATCAACATGGGCGTGAACGTGAATCTTCTGCCTGCAAAGGGAATGACGCTGCCGTTCATCTCCTACGGTGGTTCGTCGCTCATCGCGATGGCCATTTCCATGGGCTTCGTGCTGGCCCTGTCGCGCAAGCGGCCGGAGCGCTGGCGGACGGTTACGCTTTCCACGTTCCCGGACGGTGCTGCATCGGCTCGCTGACATGACCACAAAGACTGCTTTGCTCTGCGCGGGTGGCACGGGTGGCCACCTTTTTCCTGCCGAGGCTCTGGCGCATGAACTGGTGGCCCGCGACTGGTCGGTGCATCTGGCGACGGACGCTCGCGCCGAACGGTTTGCCGGGAATTTTCCCGCCGAGGCCGTCCACCGGATCGACGCCGCTACCTTTGGTTCGAAGAACCCAGTCGCGCTGCTCAAGTCCGTCCTCACCAACTGGCGAGGCGTCCGTCAGTCTTCGGCTCTCATCCGCCGCATCAATGCAAGCGCCGTGGTAGGCTTCGGCGGCTATCCGACCCTGCCGCCCGTCTTTGCCGCGACCCGGCGCAAGGTGCCCACCATGATCCACGAGCAGAACGCCGTCATGGGCCGGGCGAACAAGCTGCTTGCGGGCCGGGTGACGGCCATTGCCGGCGGCTTCCTCCCCGCCGAGGGGCCCCTTGCTGGCAAGATCATTACGACGGGCAACCCGGTCCGCCCAGCCGTGCTGCAGGCGGCCAGCATTCCCTATGTACCGGTGACCGGCAACAATCCTTTCCATCTCCTGGTTTTCGGCGGCAGCCAGGGTGCCCAGTTCTTCTCGCAGGTGGTTCCCGCCGCCGTGAAGCTGTTGCCCGAGGCGGTGCGCGCCCGCCTGCGCGTCGTCCAGCAGGCCCGACCGGAGGACGAGTCCGAGGTGAGGCGGGCCTATGCGGAAGCGGGCGTTCAGGCTGAAGTGGCCACCTTCTTCAATGACATGGCCGACCGCATCGCCCGCGCGAGCTTTGTCATCAGCCGCTCTGGCGCTTCCACGGTCTCGGAACTTGCCGTCATCGGCCGGCCGGCGCTGCTCGTGCCATACCCCCACGCCCTGGACCACGACCAGGCGGCGAATGCTGCCGCGCTCCAGAAGGCGGGCGGGGCGGAGATCATCACCCAGGATCGGCTGACGGCGGATCGCCTGCGAGGGATGCTGGAAATTGCCATGACCATGCCCGAGAAGCTCGCCGACATGGCGGCTGCGGCGAGAAGCGTCGGCCGTCCCGACGCTGCGGCATTGCTTGCGAACGTGGTGGAGGCTATCACCACTGGTGATTCTCTGTCACAGTTCAAGCGGAGCCCGAATCCATGAAGATGCCCCAGACCATAGGCGTGGTTCATTTCATCGGTATTGGCGGGATCGGCATGAGCGGCATCGCGGAAGCGCTGTACACGCTCGGCTATCGTGTCCAGGGCTCCGATCAGGCGGAAAATGCCAATGTCCAGCGCCTGCGTGGAAAGGGCATCAAGGTTTTCGTTGGCCACGACGCGGCCAATCTGGGCGACGCCGAGGTCGTGGTCATTTCATCGGCCATCCGCCGGGACAATCCGGAATACCAGGAGGCGAGGGACCGGCATCTTCCGATCGTGCGCCGTGCCGAGATGCTGGCGGAGCTGATGCGTTTCCGCCAGGCAATCGCCATCGGCGGCACCCACGGCAAGACCACCACCACGTCGCTGGTCGCGACCCTGCTCGACGCGGGCGGGCTTGATCCGACGGTCATCAACGGCGGCATCATCAACGCCTATGGCACCAACGCCCGCATGGGCAAGGGCGACTGGATGGTGGTCGAGGCGGACGAGAGCGACGGCACCTTCCTGAAGCTTCCCGCCGACATCGCTGTCGTCACCAACATCGACCCCGAGCATCTTGATCACTATGGCTCGTTCGAGAAGGTACGCGATGCCTTCAAGCAGTTTGTCGAGAACGTGCCGTTCTACGGCTTCGGCGTGATGTGCATCGATCATCCGGTGGTTCAGGCGGTGGTCGCCCAGATCGAGGACAGGCGAGTCATCACCTACGGCGCGAACCTCCAGGCGGACGTTCGCTTCTCCAATCATCGCATGGAGGGGGGCAAGTCCGTCTTTGACGTCACCATCCGCGGCCGCAAGAACGCGCCGGATGTCGTGCTGGAAGGGCTGGTGCTGCCCATGCCGGGCCGGCACAACGTGTCGAATGCCACCGCTGCGATCGCGGTGGCCTGGGAACTCGGCATCGGCGAGGGGGCCATCCGCAAGGGCCTGGCGAGCTTCGGCGGCGTCAAGCGCCGCTTCACCCACACCGGCACGGTGAACGGCGTCAGCGTCTTTGACGACTACGGCCACCACCCCGTCGAGATCGCCTCGGTGCTGAGTGCGGCCCGCTCGGCTTGCGACGGCAAGATCATCGCCATCGCCCAGCCGCACCGCTACACGCGCCTGCGCGACCTGTTCTCGGAGTTCTGCTCCTGCTTCAATGATGCCGACACGGTGCTCGTCGCGCCGGTCTATTCGGCCGGTGAGCAGCCCATCGAGGGTGTGTCGTCGGAGGCGCTGGTCACGGGACTGCGTGCGGCTGGCCATCGCGACGCGCGTTTCATCTCCGGCCCGGAGGAGATCGCTCCGCTGGTGAAGGAGCTGGCAAGGCCCGGCGACTATGTCGTTTTCCTGGGCGCAGGCAACATTACCCAGTGGGCCTATGCCCTTCCGAAGGAACTTGAGGCATGAGTTCGCAGACCAACCTCATCGAGCGCCTTGGCGAGCGGCTGGCCGGCATCCGCGGCCGCCTGACGCCCAATGTTGGCATGGACACGGTGACCTGGTTCCGGGCTGGCGGCCCGGCCGACACGCTGTTCCAGCCACAGGACGAGGAGGATCTGGCCGAGTTCCTGCGCAATGTGCCGGAGGAAATCCCGCTCACCATCGTCGGCGTCGGCTCGAATCTTCTGGTGCGCGACGGGGGCATCCGCGGTTTTGTCATCCGCCTGTCCGCGAAGGGTTTCGGCTCGGCCGAAGTGATCTCTCCGACGCGCATTCGGGCGGGTGCTGCGATCCCCGACAAGCGCCTTGCGGCTGTCGCGCTCGAGGCGGGTATTGGCGGCTTTCACTTCTATCATGGCATTCCCGGCGCCCTTGGCGGCGCGCTGCGCATGAACGCCGGCGCCAACGGCGTCGAGACGCGCGAGCGCGTGGTTGAGGTCCGTGCACTCGACCGCCAGGGCAATCTTCACGTCCTGTCGAATGCCGACATGGGCTATTCCTATCGCCACTCTTCCGCTCCCGCGGATCTCATCTTCACCTCGGCTATCCTGGAAGGCTACCAGGAGGATCCCGAGGTCATCCGTGCGAAGATGGACGAAGTGCAGCACCACCGCGAGACGGTGCAGCCGATCCGCGAGAAGACCGGCGGTTCGACCTTCAAGAATCCGCCCGGCACCTCCGCCTGGAAGGAGATCGACAAGGCCGGTTGCCGTGGTCTCGCCGTCGGCGGCGCGCAGATGTCGACCATGCACTGCAACTTCATGATCAATACCGGTACAGCCACGGGCTACGATCTGGAGTTGCTGGGCGAGACGGTGCGCGCCCGCGTGCTTGCCCATTCCGGCATCAGGCTCGAATGGGAGATCAAGCGGCTCGGCGACTTCGAGCCTGGCCGGACGATTGAGCCGTTCCTCGGAACGGCGCCGGACCTGTAGTTTTTGCCGTATACCTCTGCAGTGATTTCCTGACGGCGCTGGAGCACGCCGCCGCGCCAGGCGTTCGATATAACAGAGCGCTACAACAGCTTTCAGTCAGCGTAAGGGAAGCAGGTTGCTGACCCGGCTTGCAGTACGCTTGCGCCCCTTCGGTCGGTCCCAAATCCTGCGGTGGATAACACGAAAACCGCTATATGTGATGACTTCTTACAAATTTACCGAAAAAATGAATCAGGTTGAATCTCAAGGGCTTGCCAGAGAATCAACTCTCTGATTCTTTAGGTCGCACGTTCCCTGATTTGAGTCGGCGGCGTTTGTGCCGAAAGGGTTTCCCCTTTCAGAGTGTGTATTCAGTAAGCGTACCGCGTTGAGAAGCGGAGAGGGCTGCAATTATGGTGCAGAAGCACGTAGCTGTGTTGATGGGTGGGTTCTCATCCGAGCGGCCGGTGAGCCTCTCATCGGGCAATGCTTGTGCTGATGCGCTGGAGCAGCTTGGCTATCGCGTGACGCGCGTCGATGTCGGCAGGGACATCTGTCAGGTTCTGAGCGACCTGCGACCGGATGTGGCCTTCAATGCGCTGCATGGTCCTTTCGGGGAAGATGGTCGCATACAGGGCATCCTGGAATATCTCGAGATTCCCTATACCCATTCCGGCGTGCTGGCTTCGGCGCTGGCTATGGACAAGGCGCTTGCCAAGACGGTGGTTGCTGCGGCTGGCGTGCCGGTGGCGCCGTCGCTCGTCATGGATCGCTTTGATATTGCTGGCCAGCATCCGATGGAGCCGCCTTATGTCGTGAAGCCGGTCAATGAGGGGTCGAGCTTTGGCGTCGTGATCGTGCGTGAGGGGCAATCCCATCCGCCGCAGGTCCTGCAGTCGGCCGACTGGAAATACGGTGATCGCGTCATGGTGGAGCGTTATGTGCGTGGCCGTGAGTTTACCTGCGCGGTCATGGGTGATCGTTCGCTGGGTGTCTGCGAGATCATTCCGGTCGGATCGGAGTTCTACGATTACGAGTCCAAATACGCGCCGGGCGGTTCCCGTCACGAGTGTCCGGCAAATCTTTCACCGAATATTTACCAAAAAATAGAACGATGGGCTGTTGAGGCGCATGCGGCCCTTGGTTGTCGGGGTGTGAGCCGGTCGGACTTTCGCTTTGATGACCAGTCGCCGGAGGATGAAGGGTTGATCTGGCTTGAGATCAACACCCAGCCCGGCATGACGCCCACGTCTTTGGTTCCTGATATCGCCGCTGCTGCGGGTATCAGTTTTGGTGAATTGTTGCGTTGGATCGTGGAGGACGCGTCTTGTTCGCGTTGAGCTCGGACAGGGGATTGGCTCTGGCGGTGGGCGGTCTGCCCCCGGCGCGCTGGCTTCGGCGGCTGTGGCGGGCCGTTCGGCGGGTGCGCATTGACGACATTCGCTACCCCCGTTTCGGCGCGTCCATCTCCACGGGCGCGCTTTTGGGTTTTGTCCTGGTCTATGGCACCGTTGAGGGTGGGCATTCGGACGCGGTTGTCCAGTTTGTCACGGCGCGTACCGGCTTCGCGATCGAGGATGTGAAGATCGCCGGTAACGTCGAGACCTCCGAGATCGATGTCCTTCAGCAGATCGGTCTCGATGGCTGGACCTCCATGATCGGCTTTGATGTCGCGCAGGCACGCGCCCGCATTGCCGAGCTTCCGTGGGTTGAAAGCGTCGAGGTTCGCAAGGTTTATCCCGCCCGGCTCGAGGTTCAGATCGTCGAGCGCAAGCCCTTTGCCATCTGGCAGCATGGTCAGGCGCTGGACGTGATCGAGGGTGATGGCGACACCATCGCTCCGTTCTATGGTGGCCGTCTTGCCTCCCTTCCGCTGGTGATTGGCGCGGGCGCCGACAAGGCTGCGCCGGGCATCGTGAAGATGCTGTCGGTCTATCCATCGCTGGCCCCGCGTGTTCGCGCTTATATCCGCGTCGCTGACCGGCGCTGGGATCTGCGCATGGACAACGGTGTAACCATCCGGTTGCCCGAGCGTAACGTGGCTGCGGCGGTGAGGGAGCTGGCGCAGCTCGAAGAAGAATATGCGCTGCTGGAGCGTGATTTGACCGTTGTCGATCTGCGGCTTGAGGACCGTATCACCGTGGGACTCTCGCAGGAGGCGGCGGACGCGCACCAGGACGCCTTCAAGCAGATGATGGCGGCGCGCAAGAAGGGGGCACGGATATGAGTTGGTTGCTTGGTGGCGGCGGCTCTTCGCAGCGGCGTTCCGGTATCATTACCGTGCTGGATATTGGTTCCAGCAAGGTTTGCTGCATCATTGCCAAGCTGCTCCCCAACGAAGGCGGCGTGGCGCTGTCCCACCGCTCGCACCGCATCAAGGTCATCGGGATCGGCCACCAGAAGTCCGAGGGTGTCAAGTCGGGCGTGATCGTCAACCTCGAGAAGGCCGAGCAGGCCATCCGCCTGGCGGTGGACGCGGCTGAGCGCATGGCGGGACTGACGGTTGAATCTCTGATCGTCAATGTTTCGGCCGGCAGGCTGAAGAGCGAGCCAGCGTCGGCCACGATCAGCCTCGGCGGTCATCAGGTTTCCACGGTGGACGTCAACAAGGTCTTGCTCGCCGGCGCCCGCCAGGCACTGCGGGCCGAGCGGGAGGTTGTTCACTCGCTGGCGGTCGGTTTCGTGCTGGATTCGGAGCGCGGCATTCGCGATCCGCGCGGCATGGTCGGTGAGACGCTTGGCGTCGACATGCATGTCGTGACGGCCGATTCCGTGCCTCTGCGCAATCTGGAGCTGTGCGTGAACCGCGCGCACCTCGCCGTCGAGATGATGGTTGCGACCCCCTATGCCAGCGGACTTGCGACGCTCGTCGATGACGAGGCCGAGATGGGGGCTGCCTGTGTCGACATGGGCGGCGGCACGACGACGATCTCGGTCTTTGTCGAGGGCAAGTTCGTCCACTGTGACGTGCTGCCGGTCGGCGGCCATCACGTGACGATGGATCTGGCGCGCGGTCTGTCGACGCGGCTTGAGGATGCGGAGCGTCTCAAGGTGATGCACGGCTCCGCTCTTCCCACGAGCGCGGACGACCGCAGCCTTGTGTCGATCCAGCCGATCGGTGCGGATGAGCATGAGCAGCCCCTCCAGGTGCCGCGGTCGGTGATGTCCCGGATCATCAGGGCAAGGGTCGAGGAGACGCTTGAACTGGTGCGCGACCGGCTGAACCGCTCCGGGTACGGGCATCTGGTCGGGCGCAGGGTTGTTCTGACCGGAGGCGCGAGCCAGTTGACGGGCCTTCCCGAAGCGGCCCGGCGGTTGCTGGGACGGAACGTCCGTCTGGGGCGTCCCCTGGGCGTGATGGGTCTGCCCGAGGCGGCCAAGGGAGCGGCGTTCGCGGCGCCGGTCGGTTTGTTGATCTACCCCCAGGTCGCGGCCTTCGAGAGCCGCAATGTGCGGGGTGGTGGGTTCCTGATGCGTGCCACCGGGACGGGTGGACGCCTTCAGCGTGTAAGTCAGTGGTTGCGTGACAGTTTTTGATCCGGGGGACGGCCAGCGGGCCCGGCAGAATAGGCGGAAAGGACGAGGATTATGACGATCAACTTGCGGAAGCCGGACATAACCGAGCTCAAGCCAAGGATCACGGTTTTCGGCGTTGGTGGTGGTGGCGGCAATGCCGTCAACAACATGATCAATGCCGGCCTTCGTGGCGTTGAGTTCGTGGTTGCAAACACCGATGCGCAGGCTCTGGCCATGTCGAAGGCCGAGCGCCTGATTCAGCTGGGCGTGAACGTGACCCAGGGCCTTGGCGCTGGTTCCCAGCCGGAGGTTGGCCGTGCGGCGGCTGAGGAGTGCATCGACGAGATCCTCGACCAGCTTGGCAACACGCACATGTGCTTCGTCACCGCCGGCATGGGCGGCGGCACCGGTACGGGCGCTGCGCCCGTCGTTGCTCGCGCTGCCCGCGAGCGCGGCATCCTGACCGTCGGCGTCGTGACCAAGCCCTTCCACTTCGAGGGGCAGCGCCGCATGCGCATCGCCGAGCAGGGCATCGAGGAGCTGCAGACCTGCGTCGACACGCTGATTGTCATTCCGAACCAGAACCTGTTCCGTATCGCCAACGACAAGACCACCTTCGCCGACGCTTTCGCGATGGCGGACCAGGTTCTCTACTCGGGCGTTGCCTGCATCACTGACCTGATGGTCAAGGAAGGCCTGATCAACCTCGACTTCGCCGACGTCCGCTCGGTGATGCGCGAGATGGGCAAGGCCATGATGGGCACGGGCGAAGCCTCCGGTGCTGGCCGTGCGCTGGCCGCCGCCGAGGCGGCGATCGCCAACCCGCTGCTTGACGAGACCTCGATGAAGGGCGCCAAGGGCCTGCTGATCTCCATCACCGGCGGCCGCGACATGACGCTGTTCGAGGTCGACGAGGCCGCCACCCGCATCCGCGAGGAGGTCGATCCGGACGCCAACATCATCCTCGGCGCGACCTTCGACGAGGAGCTGGAGGGTGTCATCCGCGTGTCCGTGGTTGCCACCGGCATCGACAAGTCGGCCGCCGACATCTCCGCTTCGCCGGCCGCTGTTCGTCCGGCCGCGCGTCCGGCCACCATCCAGACGCAGCAGGTCAAGCCCGCCGTTCAGCAGGCCGCCCAGCCGCAGCCTTCCGGGGCTCAGCCCGCCGTCGCTCCGGCCGCTCCCGCGGCAACCCAGGCCGCTCCGGTCGTCCGTTCGCCGTTCCAGCCTGAGCCGAGCGTCGAATCCGTGATCGACCAGCAGCTTGAGGAAGTGACCCGCGCAGCCCAGGCCGTTGCCCAGACGGCTGCGCAGCCGCAGCCTGCCGCGCCGGTCTTCCAGCCGCAGAGCACGCTCTTCCGTCCGCTGCCGCAGGAGGCTCCCGCCCGTCCGGCTCAGCCGCAGATGCAGGCACAGCCGCAGGTCCAGCAGCCTCAGCCGCAGGTTCTGCGTCCTGCCGCCGTCGCCCCGCAGCAGCCCGCCGTTGTTCAGCAGGCTCCGGCCCAGCAGCGCATGCCGCAGGTGGCCGACTTCCCGCCGCAGGTGCAGCGCGAGGTGGAGCGTACCGTGCAGCCTGCGCAGCAGGAGCATGAGGACCGTGGTCCGCTCGGCCTTCTGCGCCGTCTGACCCAGGGGCTGTCCCGCCGCGAGGAGGACGATCATTCCGCGACGCCGCCGGAGCCGCGCCTGCGTCAGGCCGAGCCGCGCCGTCCGGAGAGCCAGTTCTACGCTCCGCGCGGTCAGCTGGACGAGCAGGGCCGTCTGCAGCGCCAGCAGCACCATGAAGAGGATCAGCTCGAAATCCCGGCCTTCCTCCGCCGTCAGGCCAACTGATTTCTTCTGCTCCCGGATCTCTTTGGAATGGGCGCTTCGGCGCCCATTCTCTTTTTGTGGGGGGCGGGATGGTACCAGGGCCCGTGCTTCGGTTCAGGGCACCCACGGGACAAGGGTTGCTCCTAGACAGAGGCAGGTTTCCTGGACCGCAGGTGCCCGACGTCTTCCGCCCGATACGGCATGGCTGCTGCGTGAAACTGCGATTGCTGCCGCCGCACTTGCGACTATATTCCGGGCACGAGTTCGCTCTGCGCCCGTCGGAACACCGGTCCCCGGCGATCCGTTGGAAGCAGGGCGGTTCCCGGCGGCAATCTCGCCGCCGATGACCGGATGAAGTGTTCTTGAGGCGTGGAACCCGCTGGGCGGGCTTCCACTCGACGGAAGGTGACAGGGGTTGACTGTGGAACGGCAAACTACACTGAAGCGGCGGGTCAGTCTGTCTGGCGTGGGTGTCCACAGCGGCAGGCCGGTGACCGTCCACTTCAATCCGGCTGAGGCTGGAACGGGAATTGTCTTCAGGCGGATCAATGAGGGTGCCGAGGGCCGTCTGATTCCGGCGCTCGCCTCAGAGGTCGTGAAGACCGACCTGTGCACCGCGGTCGGCCAGCCAGGCGGCGATCAGGTGATGACGATCGAGCATCTGATGTCGGCGGTTGCGGGCCTCGGCATTGACAATCTCCTTGTGGAGATCGATGCCGCCGAAGTTCCGATCATGGATGGCAGTGCCATTCCCTTCGTCGAGGCCTTTGAAGAGGCCGGCATCGAGACCCTCCAGAGCACCAGAAAATACGTTCGCGTCCTCAAGCCCGTGCGGGTGGAGGCGAATGGCGCCTGGGCGGAACTCGTTCCCTGGAACGGCACCCGCTTCGAAGTGGAGATCGACTTTGCCACGCCCGCGATCGGCCGCCAGTCGATTGAGCTTGATCTCGACCCGCAAACCTACGCCCGCGAGATTTCCCGCGCGCGCACCTTCGGCTTCATCAAGGATGTCGAGTGGCTTTGGGCGGCCGGTCTCGCGATTGGCTCGTCGCTGGCCAATTCCGTGGTCATCGGCGAGGACGACAGCATCGTAAATCCCGAGGGCCTGCGCTATCCGGACGAATTCGTGCGCCACAAGACGCTCGATGCGATCGGTGATCTGTCCGTGGCGGGCGGCCCCATCATTGGCTGTTTCCGCTCGTACCGCAGCGGCCACCGGCTGAACGCCATGGCGGTGAAGGAACTTCTCGCGGACCCTTCCGCCTTTGAACTTGTGCATGCGCGCAAGACGGGCACGCAGTTTGCTGATATTGTCCCGGTGAATCAGGGGCGGCTCTGACCCGCTCGTAACGGAACGCTGCAAATCGGCAGCCCGTGACGCACGTGCGGGAAGCGCGAGTCGCGGGCTGGGGAAGCGGCGTCCGCCGGGGGAGGGCAGCATTGCTGGTGAAAGAGGAGCTTACGGGCTGCAACCTCTTGGCGTATGCACGGGGAATGGATATTGTCCCCAGGCGGCTCGTCCCTGTTGTCACACGCCTTAAAAATGTGCCATTGGGTCAGCTAGCATCGCCGGGGTTCCCGGGTTATGCGTTCAAAGCATAAGTGCATGCGGAAGTTTTTGTCCAACCCCGAGAGGGCGATCGAGAATGAGTTCAAGACACGCAGCCAAGATCAATCTTCCGCTGAACCTGGCAAAGCTTGCGGCGGCGGCAGTTGCTTTTCCGCTGCTTCTTGCGGGCTGCAATGCCGAGAAGGATCTTGATCTTTCTGCCTATGTCGACACGACCGAGCCGGCCGACGCGCTCTACAATCAGGGTCTGGCCAATCTTGAGGCGGGTCGCCTGTCCGAGGCGGCCAAGAAGTTTGAGGCCGTCGACAAGCAGCATCCCTATTCCGAGTACGCTCGCAAGGCGCTCATCATGGGCACCTTCACGAATTACCGCCAGGGCAAGTACCAGGAGGCGATCAACAGCGGCAAGCGCTACGTGAACCTCTATCCGAGCGACCCGGATGCGGCTTACGCGCAATATCTCGTCGGCCTCAGCTATTTCCGCCAGATCAAGGACGTGACGCAGGACCAGGCCGACGCTCGCCGCACCATCGAGGCGATGGAGGAGGTGGTGCAGCGCTGGCCGAACTCGCCCTACGTCGAGGACGCGAAGGACAAGATCCGTTTCGCCCGCGACCAGCTTGCCGGCAAGGAGATGCAGATCGGCCGCTACTATCTGGAGCGGCATGAGTATATTGCCGCCATCCGTCGCTTCCGTGGCGTGGTGGAGAACTTCAGCAATACGCGCCACGTGGAAGAGGCGCTTGCCCGCCTGGCCGAAGCCTATCTCGCGATGGGCATCACCTCCGAGGCGCAGACGGCTGCCGCGGTGCTCGGCCACAACTATCCGGACAGCCAGTGGTACAAGGACACCTACAAGCTGCTGCAGTCGGGTGGACTTGAGCCGCGCGAAAACAGTGGTTCGTGGATTTCCAAGGCTTTCAGGACGGTCGTGGGAACCTGATCCAGGGGGCGGAGCCCTAGATGCTTTCCCATCTTTCGATCCGTGACATTGTTCTGATTGAACGGCTCGACATTGATTTTGCTTCCGGTCTCTCCGTTCTGACGGGCGAGACCGGTGCGGGAAAGTCGATTCTGCTTGATTCACTTTCGCTCGCCCTCGGCGCCCGCGGCGATGCGTCCATGGTCCGCCATGGTGCGCAGCAGGGGCAGGTTACGGCGGTTTTCGATGTTCCGATGGATCATCCTGTCCGTGCGCTGCTGCGCGAGAACGGGCTGGATGACGACGGCGACATTATCCTCCGGCGCGTCCAGACTCTCGATGGCCGCTCCCGCGTCTTCATCAACGACCAGCCGTCCAGCGTGGGCCTCTTGCGCCAGGTGGGCCATCAGCTGGTCGAGATTCACGGCCAGCACGACGATCGCGCACTCGTCGACATTGACGCCCACCGCGACCTGCTGGACGCCTTTGGCGGCCTGAAGGCACGTGTCGAGGAAGTGTCGGCGGCCTGGCGCGCGCTTCGCGCCGCGCAGCACGAGCTTTCCCGCCACCGCGCCCGCGTTGAGGCCGCTGCCCGCGAGGCTGATTATCTCCGCGCGTCGGTGGAGGAGCTGACGAAGCTCGACCCTCAACCGGGCGAGGAGGAAGAACTGGCCGAGGAGCGCGCCCGCATGATGCGCGCCGAGAAGATCGCTTCCGACATTGCGGACGCGCAGGAAGTCCTGTCCGGCAACAATGCGGTCGTGCCGGCTCTATCGAGCCTGCTGCGCCGCTTGCAGCGCAAGGCGGCCGAGGCGCCCGGCCTGCTGGATGAGATCATCCAGAGCCTCGACGAGGCGCTGATCGATCTGGACAACGCCCAGACTGCCGTCGATGCCGCTATGCGCGCGACCGAATTCGACCCGCGCCGTCTGGAAGAGACGGAGGAGCGCCTGTTCGCCCTGCGGGCGGCCGCGCGCAAGTATAACGTTCCCGTCTCGGAGCTTCCGGCGCTGCGCGACCGTATGGACGCCGACCTCGCCGACCTTGATGCGGGCGAGGAGCGGCTGATCGCGTTGGAAAAGCAGGTCGCGGACCTTCAGGTCGTGTATGACCAGGCTGCCGCCTCCCTGTCAGAGGCTCGCCGTGCCGCCGCTGACGCTCTGGTGGACGCCGTCATGGCCGAACTGCCGGCCCTGAAGCTCGAGCGCGCGCGCTTCCTCGTGAACATCGAGACAGATGCCGAGGACCGCCAGGAGAGCGGCATCGACAAGGTGGAGTTCTGGGTCCAGACGAACCCCGGCACGCGGCCCGGACCGATGATGAAGGTCGCTTCAGGCGGCGAGCTGTCGCGTTTCCTTCTTGCGCTCAAGGTCGCGCTGGCCGACCGTGGTTCCGCCCCGACACTGGTTTTCGACGAGATCGACACCGGCGTCGGCGGCGCGGTGGCCGATGCCATCGGTCAGCGTCTGGCGCGCCTTTCGGCCAATGTGCAGGTTCTGGCCGTCACCCATGCCCCGCAGGTCGCCGCGCGCGCCCGCACGCACTACCTGATTTCCAAGTCGGGCACCGACGATCTGGTGACGACGCGGGTTTCCGTCATGGACGCCGAGGCGCGCCAGGAGGAGATCGCCCGCATGCTCGCCGGCGCTACCGTGACGGACGAGGCGAGAGCGGCCGCCGAGCGTCTCCTGCGTGAAAATCTCGCCATCGCCGGCTGATCCACGCGGGCCGCCGCATCGTCTGGCTGCCTTGCTGATGCGCGCGGCGGGAGAAGGATTTTCACTGGACTGTCCGCAACGTGTTACACGGTGCAGGTCGTTTCGGTGTTCCCATCACGGGCGGAAATGATCTAGGACCCTGTCAGGGACAGGCCCGTTGAAGCATGGATTCGCCGCATGAGCACAGCAGCGCACATACCCGTCGATGAGCTGACCGAGGAGCAGGCCAGGGAGGAACTCGCCCGGCTGGCTGCGGAGATCGCCGAGCACGACCGGCGCTACTACGCCGAAGATGCCCCGGTGATTTCCGATGCCGAGTATGACGCGCTCAAGCTGCGCAACGAGGCGATCGAGGCCCGCTTTCCCCAGCTGATCCGGCCCGACAGCCCGTCGCTGCGCGTCGGTACCGCACCGCTGCCCACCTTCGCGCCGGTCACCCACGCTCGCCCGATGCTATCGCTCAACAATGCCTTCACCGACGAGGATGTGCAGGATTTCGTCGGCAGCGTCTACCGCAATCTCGGCCGCCTGCCGGACAATTCCATCGCCTTCACTGCCGAGCCGAAGATCGATGGCCTGTCCATGTCGATCCGCTACGAGAACGGCGTTCTGGTCCGCGCAGCCACCCGCGGCGACGGTACTACCGGCGAGAACGTCACGGCGAACGTCCTCACCATCGGCGAGATTCCGAAGCGTCTTCCCAAGGACGCGCCCGCTATCGTGGAGGTGCGCGGCGAAGTTTACATGGCCAAAAGCGATTTCCTGGCGCTGAACCAGGAGCTGGCCGCGCAGGGCAAGCAGACCTTCGTCAATCCGCGCAACACGGCCGCCGGGTCGCTGCGCCAGCTCGATCCGCGCGTCACCGCGAGCCGCAAGCTGCGCTTTTTCGCTTATGCCTGGGGCGAAATGTCGGAGATGCCGGCTGACACCCAGTACGGCTTAATCGAGGTGCTGAGGTCCTGGGGCTTCCCGGTCAATCCGCTCATCACCCGCGTTTTCACTGTCGAGGATCTGCTGGCGCATTACCGGAGGATCGGCCTCGAGCGCCCGAACCTCGACTACGACATCGACGGCGTCGTCTACAAGGTGGACAGCATCGAGCTGCAGGAGCGCCTGGGCTCTCGCTCCCGCAGCCCGCGCTGGGCCATCGCCCACAAGTTCCCGCCGGAACAGGCCTTCACCATCCTGCGCGGAATCGACATTCAGGTGGGCCGCACAGGCGCACTGACGCCCGTAGCGCGGCTGGAGCCGATCACCGTCGGCGGCGTGGTGGTCACCAACGCCACCCTGCACAACGAGGACTACATCAGGGGCATCGGCCAGAACGGCCAGCCGATCCGCGATGGTCGCGACATCCGCGTCGGTGACACCGTGATCGTCCAGCGCGCCGGCGACGTCATCCCGCAGATCGTCGACGTCGTGCTGGAGAAGCGCCCGCCCGACGCGAAGCCCTTCGAGTTCCCACACACCTGCCCGGTCTGCGGAAGCCATGCCGTGCGTGAGGAGGACGAGGCCGTGCGCCGCTGCACTGGCGGCCTGATCTGCTCGGCGCAGGTCGTGGAACGCATCCGCCACTTCGTCTCCCGCAACGCCTTCGACATCGAGGGCCTGGGCGAGAAGCAGGTCGAGTTCTTCTTCAACGCGGACGACCCGTCGCTGTGGATTCGCACCCCGGCTGACATCTTCACGCTGGAGCGGCGCCAGAAGACTGCGCTGCGCAAGTTGGAGCAGATCGAGGGCTTTGGCGCGACCTCCGTGCGCAAGCTCTACCAGGCCATCAACGCCCGCCGCGAGATTGCGCTGAGCCGCTTCCTCTTTGCGCTCGGCATCCGCCATGTGGGCGAGGTGAATGCCAAGCGCTTCGCCCGAGCCTTCCGCTCCTGGGTGAAGTTCGAGGAGGTCGCCAAGGCGGCGGTCCCGCCGGCTGAAGGCAACCGCTCCGACAAGGGCAACGAGGCTTGGCAGGAACTGATCGGCGTGGAGGGGATCGGCTCCATCGTGGCCGAATCCGTCGTCGAGTTCTTCAGGGAGCCCCACAATATCGAGGTGCTGGACGCCCTTCTGAAGGAAGTCACGCCGCTCGACGAGAAGGTTGAGGTGGTGGCGGACTCGCCTGTCGCCGGCAAGACCATTGTCTTTACCGGTTCATTGGAGCGCATGGACCGCAAGCAGGCCAAGGAGATGGCCGAACGCTTCGGTGCGAAAACGGCCGAATCGGTCTCGACGAAGACGGACCTCGTCGTGGCTGGTCCCGGCGCCGGCTCGAAGCTTACAAGGGCGCGCGAGCTTGGCATCGAGGTCATCGACGAGGATGCATGGTTCCGCCTGATAGGAGAGGAATGAGGATGTCGCGTCCGGGAGTCGAATGGCGGCCGATGGTGGCCGCCGACATGGATCATGTCGAGCGGATTGCGACGATCGTCCATCCCGGATTTCCCGAGGCCCGCGCGGTGCTGGAGGAAAAGTTCCGGCTGCATCCGGCGGGTTGCTTCATCCTTCAGGATGCAGGCGGCGAGGCCATCGGCTACCTCCTGAGCCATCCGTGGGAAGCGGCCAGCGCCCCCGCGCTCGACACGCTCATCGGCACGCTGCCGGAGCCGGAGGTCTACTACGTCCACGACATTGCACTGCTGCCCGCCGCCCGCGGCTTCAGGGCGGGCGAGGCCGCCATGCGGCTGGTGGAGGCTCATGCCCGCGCGCAAGGCCTTCCCGCCATCGCTCTCGTTGCCGTCAACAACTCCGGCGGCTTCTGGGAGCGGCAGGGTTTCGTGGTGTCCTCCGACCCGAAATGGGCCGCCAAGCTCGCGAGCTACGGCCCCGATGCCGTCCACATGACGAAACGTCTGGCGAGTTGAATGCGCGTCATAAAGAAAAACTGAATCTGATTTTCAGCAAAGAGCCGTGGCGCGCCGCCCTGTCTTCCGCTAGCAATGATCGGCTGGATCGTGTTCGTGCGGAGTCGGAGGCCCGGCCGGGAAGGGCTGAGCACGGTTTCCGTTCGGAACGGCGGGAGCAGGGCGCTTCGCGGAAGGGTCGAAAACCAGTTTTCCGTCTGGATCCAGAAAAAACCGATGATGAGCAGTTGGAGCCTGCGGAAGTCTGAGGTGCTCAGGCGCAATGCGGGAGGGCAGTCCGGAGACTGGGTGGGGGATCCTGTCTGCCTTGGAGGAGAGGAGGCGCGATGGCGTTGGAAGGGGAGGCAACCCCACGCAGCGAGTTTCTTGAAGGCGCGGCGCTCAGCGCCCCGATCATCATTGGCGTGGCGCCCTTCGGTGCCTTGTTCGGGATGATTGCCGTTCAGAACGGCTTCTCGGTGTGGGAGGCTGTGTTCATGAGCGCCACCATCTATGGCGGCGCAAGCCAGCTCGTGGGCGTCGACATGTTCGGGACGAACGTCGCCCCGTGGCTGATCGTTCTGTCCATCTTTGCGGTGAACTTCCGCCACGTCCTCTATTCGGCGTCGGTCGGGCGGTATTTCGCGCGCTGGCCGCTCCTGCAGCAGGCGATTGCCTATTTCCTGCTGGTCGATCCCACCTTCGCCGAGTCCGAGCGCCGCATCATCGTGGATCGCCGGCCGCCGAGCTTCGTCTGGTACATGGGAATGGCCATCCCGATCTACGTGCTGTGGTTGGTCGCCACCTGGGTTGGGGCGGTTTTCGGGCCGCTGATCCCGAACGCCCACGCAATCGGCCTGGACTTCATCCTGCCCATCTATTTCTTCTGCATGGTGCTGGAGTTTCGCGCCCGCGCCAACTGGCTGCCCATCGCCGCTGCCAGCGCACTCGGTTCCAGCATCGCCTTTCACACGATCGGATCGCCCTGGCATATCTCGATCGGAGCGATCGCGGGCGTCCTTGTGGGGGCATTCCTGCTTGGCGGCAGGGACAACGGTCCGGCAGACATCGATACCACGGGGGCAGGCCTGTGAGCACGACCTTCTGGATTATCCTCGGGGGCGCGGTGGCCACCTATCTGACCCGGATTGGTGGCTATCTGGTCATCTCTCGCTTCAAGCATCTCCATCCGCGCGTCGAGGCCGGGCTCAATGCGGTTCCGGTGGCTGTTCTCACGACGCTCTTTGCGCCCGCGGTGACGGAGGGCGGCCCGGTGGAATGGGTAGCGATGGCGGCATCCGCCGCCGTCGCCCTTCGCAGCAACAGCTTTCTCCTGATGTTCCTCGCCGGCGCCGCCGTCCTGGTTGCCCTGCGCCAGTTCGTGGGATGAGAGGACCCGGCTACTGTTTCATGTCAGGCCCGCCATGAAGGAGCGGAAGAACGGCCGTCAGATGACGGCCGTCGCCTGTTCAAGCCACTTCGCCGTTTCCTCGTCCACCAGGGGCGAGATTTCCTGGTAGACCCGGCGGTGGTAGGCGTTGAGCCACGCGCGCTCCTCCTCGGTGAGCAGCGACGGCTCGATCAGCCGGCGGTCGATCGGCGCCAGCGTCAGCGTCTCGAACGAGTGCATCGGCAGGTCGCCGCCCTCGATCGGCTCGGCGGGCGACACCACAATCAGGTTCTCGATTCGGATGCCGTAGTGCCCCGGCTTGTAGTAGCCTGGCTCGTTGGAGAGGATCATCCCTGGCATGAGCTTGGTGGCGCCGGTCTTGGCGATGCGCTGCGGACCCTCGTGGACCGAAAGATACGAACCCACGCCGTGTCCGGTTCCGTGGTTGTAGTCGAGGCCGTTACGCCACAGCGACTGCCGCGCAAAGGCGTCGATGTCCATGCCGCGCGTGCCTTCGGGGAAGCGCAGCAGCGAGATGGCGATCATGCCCTTGAGCACCAGCGTGAAGCGCTTGCGCATTTCGTCCGTGGGCTGGCCGATGGCAACCGTGCGGGTGACGTCGGTCGTTCCGTCGAAGTACTGCGCGCCCGAGTCGACCAGCAGCAGCTCGTTGACATTCACCGTGCGGTTGCTCTTCTCGTTGACGCGATAGTGCGGCAGCGCCGCGTTGGGGCCTGCGCCGCAGATCGTGCCGAAGGAAATCTCCTGCAGCGGCATCTGCATGGCTTCGCCGACCTTCGCCCGCGTGGACTCAAGTTGCTCCACGACGCTGATCTCGGTGAGCGTTCCCGGCTCCTGCCGGTCGAGCCATGCAAGGAACGTGGCGAGCGCGGCGCCGTCGCGCAGATGCGCGGCGCGTGTGCCGGCAAGTTCCGTTTCGTTCTTTATTGCGCGGGGCAGCGCCGCCGGATCGGCGAAAGCCACGACCGTGCCGCCGTTGTCCTCGATCACCTGCCGCAGACGGTCGGCGGCGAGGTTCTCGTCGAGACCGAACCTGGCGCCGGTGCGGGCGAGCTTTGCGAGTTCATCCAGCAGTGCCGCCGGGGCGTGTAGGTCCGCTAGATTGACGAGATGGGTCTTCGCCTCGGCATCGAGCTTGCGCTCGTCGAGGAAGACCTTTGGCTTGCCTTCGGCCGAGAGGAACACGAAGCCAAGCGCGAGCGGCGTGTGCGGCACGTCACTGCCGCGGATGTTGAACGTCCAGGCGAGCGAGGCTGGATCGGTCAGCACCGTGTGGTCGAGCCCTTCGGCGGCAAGCTTTCCGGAAAGCATATCGAGCTTCTGCTCCGCCGCCACGCCGGCATATTTCAGCGGGTGGACGATGACGCGGCCGGTGGGTTCGTCGGGCCGGTCTTCCCAAGCGGCATCGACCAGGTTGCGGGCAAGCGGCACCGCCGTGGCCCCGATCTTCTCGAGCGACTTTTCGAGCGCCCGCACCTCCGCCACCGTGTGCAGCCACGGATCGAAGCCGAGCCGGTCACCCTTCTTCAGATTGGTCTTCACCCACTCCCGCGGGGGATTGTCCACCAGGCTTTCGATGGTGAAGAGGGCGGGATCGGTCTGCTCATGCGCCTGTACCGTGTAGCGTCCGTCGACGAACAGCACCGCCCGGTCGGCGAGGATTACCGCCGCCCCGGCCGAACCGGTGAAGCCCGTCGCCCACGCCAGTCGCTCGCTGCAGGGCGCCACGTACTCGCCCTGATGCTGGTCAGCGCGCGGGATGAGCAGCGCGTCAAGCCCTTCCTCGGCCATGAGCTCGCGGATGCGGGCAATGCGCGGGGCAGCCTGGGCGGGATTGGAAATGGTCTTGAAGGACTGGAACATGTTTTACTCCGCAGGACGATGGAGCGCCGGCGCCCGATTGGCCGTCTGAGCCGCTCCTTCGAAGCCCTGTCTCTCGTCTGGATTGGAAATCATGTTGTGGACCGATGATCTCGCGCAACTCTAGTCCATTCACGCTCTGATGCAAATGACGCGGACGCGAACGTCACAGAGTCCTTTGCGGTTGCGTGGAGCTGCTTTGCTGCGTTGCAATAATCAATTGTGCAATGCAAAAATGCGACTCACCCATGCAGGAATTGCCATGGTTTGCGCGGGGTTCAGCACCTATCTTGAATTTGAGAAATGGTTCCAGAAGGGGATGAGTGACATGGCCAAGGGTTTCTTCCGTAGCGTAATGGACGCCATGATTGCGGCTCGCCAGCAGCAGGCTGCCCGCTACGTCAATCAGGTGCGTCGCATGCTCGAGGACGACGCAGACCGTCTTGCCAAGCGCAAGTAAGAATTTCCGGCCGGGCTTGACCCGGCCGTTCTGTTTCCGATCAGAGATTCCTGACGCGGCTGAAGTGTCCCGCATCAAGTCGAAAAGGGATCGCTCCGGGATTTCAGTTGGCGCTGAAGAACCCTAGCGCTTCATGTGGAGGGTTACCCATCCTTCGCGATGCAGGGTGGTCATGTGACGGAATCCCTGGCCGATATAGGCGGCAACCACCGCGTTGCGTTGCTTTTCCAGAATTCCCGACAGGATGATCGAACCGCCTGGCTTGATGTGCCGCGCCATGTCCGGCGCGAGCTTCATCAGCGGCCGCGCCAGGATATTGGCGACGATCAGCCCGAACGGTTTCCGCTTCGCGAAGATCGGGTTGTGGAAGCCCGCCGCCGTCACCGTCTCCACCCACTTCGATACATCGTTGATGGCGACATTGTCGCGCGCGACGCGCACCGCGACCGGATCGATGTCAGTTGCGAGCACCGGAATGCGCCGGAGCTTTGCGATGGCGATCGCCAGCACCGCGCTGCCCGTACCGAGATCGAGCGCGTTGCGCGGCCGTTCCCGCATCAGTACGCGCGTGATCATCTCCAGGCAGCCCGCCGTGGTGCCGTGGTGACCCGTGCCGAAGGCGAGGCTGGCGTCGATCAGGATCGGGATCTCGCCCGCGCGCGGCTTCGACTGTTCGTGCGAGCCATGCACGAAGAAGCGTCCGGCCCGCACCGCGTGCAGTCCCTGCAGCGAATGTGTGACCCAGTCGATGTCCGGAACCTCGACCTCCTCAAGCTCAACCTTGAACGGCAGCTCGGCGAGCAGTCCGTCCACCCGGGCACGGATCGCGCTCGGATCGTCATCCTCGGTCACATAGATCGACACTTCGTGCAGATCGGCATCCTCGTCCACTTCCCAGATGGAGATGGGTACGCCGTCGTCCTCCAGGTTGCGTTCGAGGTGCTGGAAGGCCCGGTTTGCCTCGGGGCCGTGCGCTTGGAATAGGAGTCGTGTCTGCGGCATGGGTTTCGGGTCCGGTTGAATCAGCCCTCCCTTATCAGCCTCCGCAGTTTCTCCAAAGCGATATCAGGATTTTCCTGGTAGGCAATCGTGCCGAAGAAGTCGCCCTTGCTGTCCAGCAGCATGATGGATGCCGTGTGATCCATTGTGTAATCGCCGCCCTCCAGCTCCACCTTCTTCGCGTAGATGCGGAAATCCTTGGCCATTTCCATCACCTTGTCCGGCTCGCCGGTGATGCCGGTGATGCGGGTGGTGAAATTGCTGAGGTAGGCCTTCATCACCTCCGGCGTATCCCGCTCGGGGTCGATGGAAACGAAGAAGGCCTTGAGCTTGTCGCCGTCCGGGCCGAGCTCGTCCAGCCAGCCGGCCAGCTCGTAGAGCGTGGTGGGGCACACCTCCGGGCAATGGGTGAAACCGAAGAACAGGACGGATGGATGTCCGCGCAGCGCCTGTTCGGTGATCGTGTTGCCGTCATGGTCGACCAGCTCGAACGGCGCACCGAAGGCGATGATCTGCCTGTCGTGCGTCTGGGCCCACCAGAAGTAGGTCGCCACGCCCGCAGCCATGATGAGAACCGCCGTGATGCAGAGCAGGACATATCGCATGATCATTTCACCCGAGGAGAAGGAATGTTGCAGCCGTCGTGCAGGGATGCCCGGCTGGGTCACGGCCCATGCACATGGGTTTGTTCAGGCTCAGGCGTGCATTGGTTTTCATGGAAAGCTGACCGGCTCCTAGAGGCACCAGGAAAGGCTGCTTTCGGCCAGTGCCAGGAACAGGGCGGCCCCGTTTGCCATCCAAAGGCCCGTCCCGAGCAAACCCGCGGCGAAAAGCAGCGTGGCCGCCAGTGCGAGCTTGAAGATCGTCGAATATGTGATAGGGGCAGCGCTCATGCCCTCAAGATAGCCCCTTGGGGCTATGAAGCAAAGATGCAAAGCGTCACATTGCGTTGAGGTGCCTTCCCGCGGGAAGGGGACAGCCGGACGGATGGAGAGACAGTGAGGGACGACGACGTGCAGGACCTGCGGTTTACCGACCCGCAGCCGAAGATCCACACCACGGCGGAACTGCGCGGTTGCCGCATCGGGCGCTACTGCTCGGTGGGGGAGCGCGTCAGCCTGACGGAGGTGGTGCTCGGTGATTTCAGCTACATCCAGCGTCACTCCGAGGGCATCTGCGCGACCATTGGCAAGTTCTGTTCCATCGCGTCCAATGTCCGCATCAACGCGCTCGAGCACCCGATGGAGCGCGTGACCACGCACAAGATCAGTTACCGGCCGAACGAGTATTTCCGTTACCAGAAGCTGGATTCCGGCTTTCGTGAACGGCGGCGGGCAAAGCCCGTCACCGTCGGCAACGATGTCTGGATCGGCCACGGGGCTGTGATCATGCCCGGCGTGACCGTGGGCGACGGAGCGGTGATCGGAGCCAATGCCGTGGTCACTAGGGAAGTGCCGCCGTATACCGTCGTCGGCGGTGTTCCCGCCCGGACGATCCGGCGGAGGTTCCCCGAGGATATCGCAGGCAGGCTTCAGGCGCTGGCCTGGTGGGATTGGCCCCTCGAGAAGCTGTTTGAGGCCGTGCCCGACATGCAATCCATGTCGGCGGAGAAGTTTCTTGAGAAGTGGGCAGGGTGAGACGGCGCGTTGGTTCGATGCTGTACCCTTCCGCCGGCGCACCAGCGGAAGGGAACTGGAGGTCACCGCCGAAGCGATTCGTGTCCGATACCAGGGCCACGTACCCACAGTTAAAGCGCCACATCGTTAAAACTTTGTTTCCGATGGTTGCGGATGTGTACGGATAGCGCCTCCCGACCCTGTTCCTGTACGGCCTGATTTGCGGCAAAGTTAAACAGTTAATTTAATTCGTGAATTTCCACCGCGAGGTGCATTCTGATCGCCAAGACCTGGCGAAGTTCTGTCACCCGGCAAACACATTGTTTCGCGCGGAGAGAGGATGTTTCAAAAATAATGATTAATTTCGGAACAGAATCTGCTTACATGAAATTATATACTTGTGCTATTAGTAGCGTATCAAACACAAATGCGTGGCCGTAGACGTCAAGTCACATTTCACGACTGCATTTTGACGTACTCGCTTTCGGTGATCGTTTCATCCTCCGATAGTGAGTATTGACCTGCATATGGTTATGAAGCCAAATGTGCAGGATTACGGCCTTTCAGGCGTGTATCTAGGTTGGGGCGCACAGACATGAACAAGAGCTTTGCTGAGCTTAAGCAGCAGCTGAATGAGCTTTCGGAGACGATAAACAAATTCGAATCCGAGGCCGTGCAGCTGCGCATTGTGGAACTGCTTTTCAATCAATCCGGCCTGAGGGGTCTGGCCGAAGAGCATGCAACCTTTGAAGGGGCGCCGAAGCGTGAGGCCAAGTCGCAGCAGGTTGCTGCTGCTCCCGCAGGCGCTTTGGGTGGTCGTTCGCAGTCCAGGGCATCCGGCCGCCGGTCTTCCGACACGACCGCTCCCAGCGCCAGTGGTGCTGTGGCGGCGCTTGCCCGCCTGGTTGAAAGCGACTTCTTCAAGGAGAAGCGCACGATCGGCGACGTTGTCAGGAAATGCGAGGAGGACTTTGGCGTCCGCTACAAGTCCAACGCGTTCTCCGGCCCCCTGTCGCGCTATGCGGCGAGCGGCGTTTTGAAGCGCGAGAAGAACGAGGAAGGCAAGTTTGCCTACTACAAGTAGGCCCTTGTTCCGAACGCTTTTTCTGCCTTTTCTCAGGTCTGAGCCGCGCCGCAACAGCGCGGCTCTTTCAATTTAAGGCGGAAAGGGGAGGGCCAGGCATTTCCGCAACATCCGGGGCTCGTGCTTTCACAAGGCCCCTGCCGGCTCTTCCCGAAACCTTACGCAGGCTGCACGAAGCCGTCGAGCACCCGTTTCTGGCCGGCCTTGTCGAAGTCGATCGTGAGCTTGTTGCCATCGACGGCAGCGACGTTTCCGTTGCCGAACTTCAGGTGGAACACGCGGTCACCGACCTTGAAGCGGGAAGGCTCGGTCGCCACGGACTTGGCGACCAGTTCGCCCTCGATGACCTTGCCCTTGAATGAGCCCCGTCCGGCACCGTATCCGGAGTCGGGTTCACCGTAACCGATACGCTCGACCTGATGTCCGGAGCGGTTGCCCCAGTTGCGCTGGGTTGCCTCGTTACGGTTCCTCTGTGCCCGTTGCCATCCGGGAGTGCTGTAGGAGTTCGAGAACACCGGCGTGTCGTCGAACCGCGACGCCCCGTAAGGATTGGGCCTGCCGGGGTAACCGGAGCCGTAACCGCCGTAGGAACTTCCCGACTCCACGACTTCCACATGCTCTTCGGGCAGCTCGTCGATGAAGCGCGACGGGATGGTGGACTGCCACAGGCCATGAATGCGGCGGTTCGAGGTAAACCAGATGTGCAGGTTCTTCTTGGCGCGCGTCACGCCCACATAGGCGAGCCGGCGTTCTTCCTCGAGGCCGGCGCGGCCGCCCTCGTCGAGCGCCCGCTGGTGCGGGAACAGGCCTTCCTCCCAGCCGGGCAGGAACACCGTGTCGAACTCGAGACCCTTGGCCGAGTGCAGCGTCATCAGGCTGACCGCATCCTGGTCATCATTCTGCTCGGCGTCCATCACCAGCGAGACATGCTCCAGGAAGGCCCGCATGCTCTCATAGCCCTCCATGTTGGAGATGAGCTCCTTGAGGTTTTCGAGCCTGCCGGGCGCCTCGGGCGAACGGTCGTTCTTCCACATGTCCACATAGCCGGACTCCTCGAGGATAAGCTCGGCCAGTTCGGTATGCGGCGTGCGGTCTAGCATGCCCTGCCACCGTTCGATGGATTCCACCAGCGCCCGCAGCGCGGCCCGCGGCTTGGGCTTCATCTCCTCGGTGCCGATGAGATCGCGCGCTGCCTGCAGCAGCGACGTGTTGCGCGCCCGCGCCGTGTCGTGCATCAGGCGCAGCGCAGCTTCGCCCAGGCCGCGCTTCGGCACGTTGATGATCCGCTCGAGCGCGAGATCGTCCGATCCTTGCGAGACGATGCGGAAATAGGCGAGGGCGTCGCGGATCTCCTGCCGCTCGTAGAAGCGCGGGCCGCCGATCACCCGATAGTTTAGGCCGAGCGTGATGAACCGCTCTTCAAAGGCACGCATCTGGAAGGACGCGCGCACCAGGATCGCCATGTCGTTGAGGGCGTGGCCCTTGCTCTGCAGCGCTTCGATCTCCTCGCCGATGGCGCGCGCCTCCTCGTCGGAATCCCAGGCGGCATGCACCTTCACTCGCGCGTCGTCGGGGTCGCCGCGGTCGGTGAACAGCGTCTTGCCGAGACGGCCCTCATTGTGGGCGATGAGATGGGAGGCGGCGCCCAGGATATGCGCCGTCGAGCGGTAGTTGCGTTCCAGCCTGATTACCTTGGCGCCCGGAAAATCCTTCTCGAAGCGCAGGATGTTGTCCACCTCGGCGCCACGCCAGCCGTAGATCGACTGGTCGTCGTCGCCCACGCAGCAGATGTTGACCGCGGGACGGCTGCCGTCGGGCAGCGCTGGCCGCTGCGCGAGAAGCCGTAGCCACATGTACTGCGCGGTGTTGGTGTCCTGGTACTCGTCCACCAGGATGTAGCGGAACTTGCTATGATACTCCCGGAGCACGTCCGCATGTTCGCGGAAGATGCGGATCGGCAGCATCAGCAGGTCGCCGAAGTCCACCGCGTTGAGCGTCTTCAGCCGGTCCTGGTAGGCTTGGTAGAGCTGGCGGCCCTTGCCGTTGCCGAAGGAACGGGCATCGCCTTCGGGGATCTCGGCGGGCGAAAGCCCCTTGTTCTTCCATGCGTCGATCATGCCGGCGAGCTGCCGCGCCGGCCACCGCTTGTCATCGAGCCCTTCCGCCTGGATGAGCTGCTTCAGGAGCCGGATCTGGTCGTCCGTGTCGAGAATCGTGAAGTTGGAATTGAGGCCGACCAGCTCCGCGTGTCGCCGGAGCATCTTCACGCCGATCGAGTGGAACGTGCCGAGCCACGGCATGCCCTCGATGGCCTCGCCCACAAGAATACCGATGCGCGCCTTCATCTCGCGCGCCGCCTTGTTGGTGAAGGTCACGGCCAGGATCTGCGACGGATAGGCGAGGCCGCTGGCCAGGATGTGCGCGATGCGCGTCGTCAGCACGCGTGTCTTGCCCGTTCCCGCGCCGGCAAGCACCAGGACGGGGCCCTCCGTCGTCTCGACGGCCAGCCGCTGCTCGGGGTTAAGCCCCTCCAGATAGCGCGGAGCGCCACGCGCGGCCTGGGCCCGCGCGGCTATGCCTCCGGGTCGGGGGGCAGGTGCTGGCGCTGGTACGAAGTCGTCATCGTCGCCGAAGAACGGCAGATCGTCCGGGTAACCTGTCATCTAAATCCGCATCTAGGTTCGACCGTGAAGGCGAAACGTTTTCCTTTTGTACCGGTTTGCTGTGGCGGGGCCAAGGCTTGATGAAATAATCCACGGCGCCTTTTCCATGCGCCCGGAGCGGCATACGCGCCGGAATGCTCCCTGACAAGGTAGGTGCTGGATGCTGCCGTTCAATGATGCGGATGGCTTGCGTGCCGGCGGCGGGACACGTGCCGCGCTGACCTGGCAGGCGATGCCCGGCCCGGAGCGCGAGAAAGCCTAACGCTGTTCGCGATTGGCATCCTGGCGCAATTCGCGCGCCCGTCTCAGGATGGCGCGCGCGAAGATGATTTCCATGGGAATGGCACTGCGGCTGCTCTCGATGGCCTTGAGTTCGTCGTCCAGCCGCTGGAAGGCCCGCGCCAGCTTGAAATTGCTGATGCGGTGGTCCTCGGCTAGACTTCTGGACATCTTGTTGACGTCGATCTTCAACCTTGCCTCCGGTCGGCTCGTGAGGGCCATGCGTGGGCTGATCCGGGTTTCCGGCCCAGAATGTGTTTCAGACCCGCGCATTGAAACGACCGGGTGGGCCTCCGCAAAGAGCTTTATGGTTAAAGGACCGATAATGTAGCGGTAATTTGTGCCGGCAAGTCGTGACGAACGTGGCGATTTGTGGTGTCCGGTATCTGTTGTTGCGGCCGCGCCGGAGGAAACGGATGGGGGATAATCCTGCGGCAGGCGCCGTGCGTCGGCCGCAATGATGGTATGAAAGGATGGCACCTGCAGGGGGCGCATGTTCCATCTCGTTGCGGATGAGGATACGCGGTAACCTCTGCGGCTGATCTGCGTGCCGGGAGGAAGCATCGTAGGAGTTGAAACTGGCTAGGCTGTTCGTCTTCATCGGTGGTTTGCTGGTGCTGCTTCTGACAGCGGCGCTGGTGGCCCCTTATTTCATCGACTGGACCAACTACCGGTCGGATTTTGAACGCCAGGCGGGCATCATCCTTGGCCGCGAGGTGCGGGTTGAGGGCGCGGCCCGCGCCAGGCTTCTGCCATTTCCCTCCGTGACCTTCACCGATGTCGTCGTGGCGGGCGCATCGCCTGACGAGCCGTCGATGACGGTTGAGGAGTTCTCCATGGATGCCGAGCTAGCCCCGTTCCTGCGGGGCGAGCTGCTGATCTTCGACATGCGGCTGGTGCGCCCGCAGGTACACATCTTCGTGGACGGGGACGGGCGCGTCGACTGGACGATGAGACCGTCGACGCCCTTCGAACTGCGGCAGATCAGTCTCGAGCGGGTGGCGATCACGGACGGCACTGTGACCATCCACCGGGCGGGAGGGCTGCGCAGCATCGTCGTAAACGACATCAACAGCGAGGTCTCGGCACGCAGTCTGGCGGGCCCCTGGCGGATGCAGGGCAGCCTCAGCGTCGATGGGATCCCGATGTCGGTTTCCGGTTCGACCGGCACGATGGCTCAAGACGGCATCCGCGTCCGTCTGGCACTGCAGCCGCAGAGCCTGCCGTTCACGGTCGATCTGGACGGCCACGTGCAAGGCGAGGGAGGCGTCCTCACCTATGCGGGCAGCTTCGACCTGAGAACGCCCGCCGCGGGGCAGGGGGACACCCAGCCATCCACGGTCCCGAGCAACAGGGTCACGGGACGCTTCCATCTGGATCATCAGCGGCTGATGGTGGAGGAGTTCCGGCTGATTGCCGGATCGCCCGAGGATCCCTACACGACCGAGGGCCGCGCCGAGATCTCCTTCGGAGCCGATCCCTCCTTTTCCATCGTGGCGGATGGCGCGCAGCTTCGCTGGGACGGAGCGGCGGACGAGCATGGCGGCTCCGGCATGAGCGCCGCCGAGCGCATCGAAGCGGTGGTCCGTTTTGTCTCCGGCCTGCCGCGGCCCACCATTCCGGGCATCGTCTCCGTCAACATTCCTGCCATCGTTGCGGGTGATACGACCATTCGCGACGTCCGCATCGAGGCCCGGCCGGTTGCAGAAGGCTGGAACCTGGGTTCGGTGGCGGCCACCTTGCCAGGCCGCACCCGCCTGGAAGGCAGCGGTGTGCTGGCGCTGGGCGATCAGGCGGCCTTCTCCGGCCACTTTCTGCTCGCGATCGCTCAGCCCTCCGGCTTTGCCGCCTGGGTCGCGCGCGACATAGACGATGCGATCCGCCGTCTCCCGGCGGCTGGTTTCAGTGCTGATGTTCACCTGAGCGGTACTCGACAGGTCTTTGAAAACCTTGAGCTTGTGCTCGGCGACGCGACGTTCGCGGGCAGGGTCGAGCGGCAGAGCCCTGCCGATCGCCGCGCCTCCGTCCTCGTGTCCCTCGAAGGAGGACGTCTGGACCTTGACGGTCTACGGGCCTTCGCCTCGCTGTTCGTCGATGACCAGGGTGAGAACCGCCTGAGCAACCACGACGTGGACGTTGAGCTTGCCGCGGGTCCCGTTGTCTGGCGAGGCGTGGAGACGGAACGTTTCGAGACCAAGGTGAGGCTGCGCGACCAGGCGCTGGAAATCGACCGCTTCTCAGCCATGGGACTCGCCGACGCCAACATCAGCGCGACAGGGCGCCTGGAGAACCTCGCTGCCGATCCTGCAGGCAGCATTGACGCGACGATTGTTGCCGTGGATCTTGCACCGCTTGTCGAGACGTTGGCCGCTGTCCTTCCGGATGTCCAGCCGCTGCGGGCTCTTGCCCGCAATGCGTCCGCCTATCCCGGTCTGCTGGAGGACGCGAAGGTTGATGTTCTGGCAAGCCGGGCCGTGAACGGCTCTACCGAATTCACGCTGCGCGGCATGGCCGGTGGAACCGATTTTTCGATCACCGGCAGCGCCGCGAGCCTCATCACCGCCCCAGACACGCCGGTTGAACTGCGGCTCACCGCCCGTAACGACGATGCCGCGGTGCTTTATGCGCTGGCGGGCCTGCCGGCGCTGCCGCTGGGTCTCGCGGGCGAGGCTTCGATTGAAGCAAGCGTGTCGGGGCCCTTGGGCGATGGCGCTGCCGCGGAACTCGCCATCAAGGGAACGGGACTGTCCGCCACCTTCGACGGAACGCTGACGCGGTCGGAGAGTGGTTTCAACTCGCGTGGCCAGTTTGCGATCAAGACGGAGGATCTGGAACCCTGGCTGTCCGTGGCTGGTATTCTGCTTCCCGGTTTCGGGTACGGCCTTCCCGTGGACGTGAGCGCTTCGATCGACGTGGGCGACAAGCTCGCGGTCATCAGCGATCTCGCCGGCACTGTCGCCGATGCGGACATATATGGCGATCTCAACGCGGAGATGCGCAACGGAATCCCGCACATAATCGGCTCTGTTCACTTGAGCAGGTTCGATCTGGGTCTTCCGGTGGAAATGGTCACCGGCAGCGCCGCGCTGCAGCCGGCGGAGGAGGGCCGCTGGCCAGAAGCCTCCCTGCAGCGGGAGATATCCACGCCATTCAGCGCGGACGTCGAGCTGGCGGCGGAAGAGCTGTGGTTCGGTGGCTGGGCATCAGCACGCGCGGCGAGCATGCAGCTTCGGCTCGATCGTGAGAAGCTGTCCGTCGCCAGTCTTTCCGCCGAGATGCTGGGGGGCGTCGTGAAGGGCAGTGCGGAGCTTCGCAACGACGCCGGCACGGGACTGCTGTCCAGCCAGTTTTCTCTTGCCGACGTATCGCTGGAGAAGCTTCTGCCAGAAAGCGGTCTTGCGGGCTCGGCGGACCTGAGCGCGAGCCTCACCGCTTCCGGCAAGTCAGTCAACGCTCTGGTGGCGGCTCTGTCCGGTTCCGGTTCCGCGGATGTTCGCAACCTGGCAGTTTCCGGCCTCAACCCGTCAGCCTTCCCGGATCTCCTGGCTCGGGCAGATGAGCTTGGCGCGCAGGTCGATGCCGGGCAGGTGGCGGCCTTCGCCCCCGACATCGTGCGAAACGGCGTATTCCGGACTGGGTCGGTGGCCATTGCCTTTACCGTTGCCAACGGCGTGGCGCGCTTCCCCCAGCTTCACTTGGAAGGCGAGGGCGCCCGTGTAAGCGTCGACGGTGCCGCCGATCTGAGGCAGCGGACCGTGGCCGCCTCGGGCAGCATCACGTATCATCCCGGTCTGGAGGGGGTTTCTGGGGCCGAGCCGGCAGTCCGCTTCAGCGTCGAAGGACCCCTCGGGGAGGTTCAGGTGTCGCTCGACACCGAGCCGCTGGCGCAGTTCCTGACCCAGCGCGCGTTGGAGCGCGAGCAGGAGCGCGTGGAGCACATGCAGGCGGTTCTTCTCGAGACCCAGCGCCTGCGCCGCGAGGTCCGCTACTATGAGCAGCAGGCGGCCAACCGCGCTGCCGAGGAGGCCGAACGCATCCGGGCGGAGCGCGAGGCCGAGCGCAGCCGCAAGGCGGCGGAGGAAGCACGCCGGCAGCGTGAGGAGGCTGAACGCCGCGCCGCCGAGGAACGCCGCCGCCAGGAGATGGAACGCCGTCTTCAGGAGGACCGGCAGCGCCGCGAGGACGCGCGTCAGCCGCAACCCCAATCGCAGCAGCCGCAACCGCAGCGCCCGCAGCCTCAGCCTCCACAGCAGCAGCAACAGCGTCCCGCTTCGTCTGGCGCGCGGCCGTCGGGGACGCCGATGCAGCAGCTTCCAGGTGTCAACGTGAATCCGGCTACCGGCCAGCGCAGTCTTACATCGGAAGAGAACGAGCGACGGCTCCGCGATCTATTTAACCGCCGATGACGCGTGGCCTGAACGGGGCGGAATGGCTGCCGCCGTTCAAGTCGAATCGCTTGTCCGCGCTGCCGCTGCTTTCAGATCCTCCAGCACGAAAAGCCGGAGGGCGGAGGAGAGATTGCTGTCGCGCGGGCGCGCTTCGTCAATCTCGGCGATCAGCGCCGCGACGGCAAGCCCCCGCTCGCGCGCGATCCGTTCGATTTCCTGGACGAAGGCGTCCTCCAGCGAGAAGCTGGTGCGGTGACCGTGGATGGTGACGGAGCGTTTGCGCGGGGCGCTCATGCTTCCGGTCCGTCCTCCTCGTCGCGGGAGAGGCGGTGGGCTTCCAGCCTCTTCTGTTCCAGATCGCTCAACCTCCGCTCGCGTTCCTTCTCGGACTTCGGCCGGCCGAACCGGACGCGGTTTTCCTCCGCGATCCGTTCCTTTTCGGCCCGCGCCTTGGCCTTGCGCCGCAGCCGGAGGTTGACGATCTCGCCCATGGCCTACTTCTTGCGGAACGCGTCTAGGGAGACGACCTCCGCGCCTTTGCCGGCAGCAGGCGCGTCACCCTCGGGCTTGGCCGGCTCTTCCCTTTTCCTGGCGGGCTTCTCCGCCTTCGCAGGCTTGGCGGGCTTGTCGGCCTCGGGCTCGCGCGGGAACTCCTGCACCTGGGCCTCGTTGGCGCTTGCCGGCCTCACGTCGTCGAATTCCATCTCGAAATTCGCGTGCGGGTCATAGAAGCCGCGAATGGCGGTGTAGGGGATTTCGAGCTTCTCCAGCACGTCGGAGAAGGAGAGCACCACCTCGAAACCCTTCTCGTGGGCCTTGAGATCCCAGTACTGATGCTGGATGACAATCGTCATCTGTTCCGGGTAGCGCTCGCGCAGCGCGCTCGAGATGCGCACGCCCGGCGCGTTCGTCACGAAGGTGATGAAGAAATGATGGTCGCCGGGCAGACCGGCCTGGGCTGTCTCCTGCAACACCTTGCGAATGACGCCGCGCGCGGCTTCCTGCACAAGAATGTCATAACGGATGCGATCGTCAGCCATGGGATACGCAGTCTCTTTGGTTGTCTTTCCGGTTAGCTCTAAAGAAGCTTGCCGTGCACGTAAACCAGTTAATTGAGCAGAAGCACAACCGGCAACACAAGTTTGTGCAGGTTGCACTGACGCCTCGCGCGGCTGGGAATGCCGCAACTGCCTCGGACACGCGCACAATCTACCGGTTAGGTAGCCGTAACCCTTTCCCCGTTTCGGGACCGGCTGAGCGCCGGTCCCCTTGCCTGAGGTCAGGCCGATCCGTTCTTCTGGTTCCAGGCTTCCACGGCGGCAAAGGCGGTCATGTTGACCACGCCGCGCGAGGTGACCGAGGGCGTCAGGATATGCGCCGGGCGCGCCACGCCGAGCAGGATCGGGCCGACATGCAGGGCGTCGGTCAGCGCCTTGACCGTGGTGAGTGTGATGTTGGCCGCGTCGAGACCCGGGAAGACCAGCAGGTTCGCCTCGCCCTTCAGGAGGCCGTGCGGATAGATGCGCTGGCGCAGGACTTCGGACAGGGCCGCATCGCCGGTCATCTCGCCATCGACCAGCAGGTCCGGCGCGACCTGGTGCAGCGTGTTGACCGCCCTGCGCATCTTGAGCGCGCTTTCGCTGTCGCGCGAGCCGAAGCTGGAGTGCGACAGCAGTGCCGCCTTCGGCTCGATGCCGAAGCGGCGGATTTCCTTGACGGCGAGCAGCGTCGACTCGACGATTTCCTCGGCGCTCGGATTATGGTTCACGAACGTGTCGGCGAAGAACGTCACGCCCCGCTGCATGATCAGCATGGAAAGCGCCGAGAGTTCCTTCACGCCTTCGGCGCGGCCGATGATCATGTCCACATAGCGCAGGTGGCGCTCGAACCGGCCCTCGAGGCCGCACAGCATGGCGTCCGCCTCGTCGCGCATCACCGCGAGTGCCGCGATGACCGTGTTGTTGGTGCGCACCAGCAGCCTGGCGGCCTCCGTGTTGACGCCGCGCCGACCGGCCAGCCGGATGAGCAGGTCCACATAGTCGCGGTAACGCGGATCGTCCTCCGGATTGATGACGTCGAAGTCCTTGCCCGGGCGGATCCTGAGGCCGTAGCGCTTTAGGCGCATTTCAATGACGTGTGGACGGCCGATCAGCACCGGATGGGCGATGCCTTCCTCCAGCGCAACCTGGGCGGCGCGCAGTACGCGCTCATCCTCGCCGTCGGCATAGATGACGCGCTGGCGCGGCGCCTGTTTCGCCGCCGAGAACACCGGCTTCATGACAAGGCCCGACCGGAAGACGAAGCGGTTCAGCCGGTCGAGATAGGCGTCCATGTCCTCGATCGGCCGCGTGGCAACGCCGGTCTCCATCGCGGCCTTTGCCACGGCCGGGGCGATGCGCAGGATCAGGCGCGGATCGAAGGGCGATGGGATCAGGAAGTTCGGCCCGAACACCGGCGTCTCGCCCGAATAGGCCCGCGCCGCCACGTCCGATGGTTCCTCCTGCGCGAGCTGCGCGATTGCGCGCACGGCGGCGAGCTTCATTTCCTCGTTGATCGCCGTGGCGCCGACATCGAGCGCGCCGCGGAAGATGTAGGGGAAGCAGATGACGTTGTTGACCTGGTTCGGATAGTCGGAGCGGCCTGTGCAGATCATGGCGTCAGGCCGTGCCTCCCTCGCCAGCTCGGGCATGATCTCCGGCGTCGGGTTGGCGAGCGCCATGACGAGCGGCTTCTCGGCCATCTGGGAGAGCAGCTCCGGCTTGAGCACGCCGCCTGCCGAAAGGCCAAGGAATACGTCAGCCCCGCCGATCACGTCGGCGAGCGTCCGCGCTTCGGTGTCCTTGACGTAGGGCTCCTTCCACCGGTCCATTTCCTCGACGCGGCCCTTGTAGACCACGCCGTGGCGGTCGGTGACCCAGATATTTTCCGTCTTTGCGCCGAGCGACACCAGCAGGTTGAGGCAGGCGAGCGCCGCGGCACCCGCGCCCGAGGTCACGATCTTGGCCTTGGCTATGTCCTTGCCCGCAAGCTGCAGGCCGTTCAGCACCGCTGCGGCCACGATGATCGCCGTGCCGTGCTGGTCGTCGTGGAAGACCGGAATGGACATCCGCTCCTTGAGCCGTTCCTCGACCTCGAAGCACTCCGGCGCCTTGATGTCCTCCAGGTTGATGCCGCCGAAGGTAGGCTCCAGCGCGGAGATGGTCTCGACCATGCGGTCGATGTCGGGTGCGTCGATCTCGATGTCGAACACGTCGATGCCGGCAAACTTCTTGAACAGGACGGCCTTGCCTTCCATCACCGGCTTCGAGGCGAGGGGACCGATGTTGCCGAGCCCCAGCACGGCCGTGCCATTCGAGATGACCGCGACGAGATTGGCGCGCGAGGTGTATTCTGCGGCGAGCGCCGGGTTCTCGTGAATGGCGATGCACGGTGCGGCCACGCCGGGCGAATAGGCGAGCGCCAGGTCGCGCTGGTTGCCGAGCGGCTTCGTGGGCTGGATTTCGAGCTTTCCGGGAACGGGATAGCGGTGAAAGAACAGCGCTGCTTCCATGAGTTCTGAATTATCCGCGGCCGGGCGCTTGTCTTCCGCCATCTCGTTCCCTTTCCTTCCCAAGAATCGCTTATTAATTAACGCGTTATAACCTTTTGTTTCTGTTCACCCAATCCGGCAATTCCAAGGCGAATCTCATCGCCGGGCTTGAGGAATACTTGCGGATTTCTTCCCATGCCGACGCCGGGCGGCGTTCCGGTGGTGATGATGTCTCCGGGCTCAAGCACCATGAACTGCGACAGATAGGAGATGAGATGGGCGACGGAGAAGATCATGGTTTTCGTGTTGCCCGTCTGCATGCGCTCGCCATTGACGTCCAGGAACATGTCGAGGTCCTGCACGTCCCTGATCTCGTCCGGGGTTACGATCCACGGTCCGAGCGGGCCGAAGGTGGGGGCGCTCTTGCCCTTGATCCACTGTCCGCTGCGCTTCATCTGCCAGTCGCGCTCCGACACGTCGTTGCAGACGGTGTAGCCGAACACCTTGGACAGCGCCTTGTCTTCCGGAACGCAATCGCAGCGTTCGCCGATGACAACCGCCAGCTCCACCTCCCAGTCGGTCTTCTCGGACCCTTTCGGCAGCATCACATCGTCATTCGGACCCGAAAGGCAGCTCGGCGCTTTGGAGAAGACGATGGGCTCGGAAGGGATCGGCGAGCCCGTTTCGGCCGCGTGATCGGCATAGTTCAGGCCGATCGCGATGAAATGGCCGGTCCGCGCTACCGGCGCGCCGATGCGAACGCCCTCCGGCACCACCGGCAGCGCGGAGAGATCCGTGTCGCGCAGCAGCTTGAGCAGCGTGGGCGAAATGGTTTCCGGCGTGTAGTCGCGGATGACGGACGAGACATCGCGGATGGTGCCATCGTCATGCAGAACCGCAGGCTTCTCTGAACCGACGCTGCCGAACCTTAACAGTTTCAAGGTTTTCCCCCTTTCTTCTAAGGATATGATTCAAGGTGTCCGGACGATGGCGCGATTGGGCACATCCTTCCTGATGATGAAGCAGATGCCGGCAGACCAGCGCATTGACCGATCTGTTTAGAGCATCTGTCCGCGAAGTGGAATCGCGGTTGGTGCAAAAACACTTTGTAAAAATACGGGATTGGGCAGTCGCGATCGCCTCCGCTCTGCCCTGGCTGGGGGCGCGCACGGAAATCGTCGCTCCGGTTCACCGGCATGGCGTCAGCCCCAGAGCTTCGGCGCGGGCGGGTAGACCTTCGCCCCTTCGTAGACGAGGCCGGGCTCCCGGTCGCGGGCAAGAAGAAGCGGACCGTCGAGGTCGACGAACTGCGCGCCCTGGGCGGCCAGGATCGCCGGCGCCATGGCAAGCGAGGTGCCGACCATGCAGCCGACCATGATGGAGAATCCCATCCGCTCCGCTTCCGCCTTGAGCAGCAGCGCCTCGGTGAGCCCGCCCGTCTTGTCCAGCTTTATGTTGACCGCATCGTAGAGGCCGGCGAGCTTCGGCAGATCCTCCCGCGTGTGGAGGCTCTCGTCCGCGCAAAGCGGGATCGTGCGGGCCACTTCGCGCAGGATGGCATCCTTTCCGGCCGGCAGCGGCTGCTCGATCAGCGCCACGCCGAACTTCTCCGCAATCCTCAGATTGTCCTCGATATTGTCTTCCGTCCAGCCCTCGTTGGCGTCGAGGATGAGCTGGCTGTTCGGTGCGCCGCGGCGCACCGCCTCGATCCGTTCCGCGTCGCCATCCGGCATGCCCACCTTGAACTTGAGCACCGGGCGGGAGGAATGCAGCCGCGCCTGCTGCTCCATCTCCTCCGGTGTTGCGAGCGAGATGGTCTGGGTGGTGACGAGCGGTTGCGGCGCGGCAAGTCCGGCAAGCTCGTGGACGCGGCGGCCGGCCTTTTTCGCTTCCAGATCCCAGAGGGCGCAGTCCACGGCGTTTCTGGCGGCGCCCGCCGGAAACGTCTCGAGCAGCTCTTCGCGTGTCATACCCCCGGCGATCCCGTCGGAAAGGGACTCGATCTGCGCGATGACGCTTTCCACCGTCTCGCCGTAGCGCGGGTAGGGGACGCATTCGCCTTTTCCGGAGAAGGGGCCTTCGCTGACCGTGCAGACCACGACGGCGGCTTCCGTCCTTGCCCCTCGGGCGATTCTGAATGTCCCGGCGATGGGGAAGCGTTCCAGCCCTGCCGTCAATGTCCGCCGCGTCATGTGAGTACCCCGCACGTCCCTTCATGGTTCTGATAAACCCGTTGGGCCAACTGCGAAAGCTGTTTCCATGACAGTCTGACATCTTTAAGAATGGGCAGCGGGACAAGGGATTCTGATGCTTAGGGACGTCGACAAGGGCAAGAACGGCAATGCCGGCACGGCCGGGTTCCAGCTGTCGGAAGAGGCTGGTGCAACCGTATGCCGCCTGTCGGGAGACTGGACCACGCACACCGTCGGTGCCGTTGATGCTGCGTTGCGGGCGCTGGAGGAGCGCGATATTGCCTCCCTGCGCCTCGATCTGTCCGGCATCCGTTTCATTGACACCGCCGGCGCCTGGCTGATCGCCCGGCTCATCCACCGGCAGGAGAAGCGCGGCGCCGCGGTCGAAGTGACGGGCCCGTCGGCGGCCGCGCAGACGCTGCTCGACGCCGTTGCCGAGACGGCGGATCACCCCGAGGTTCCATCGGACGGCAAGAGGCGCTTCGATCCGCTCGCAGTCTTCGAGCGCATCGGGCGCGGCGCCTTCCTCTTGGGCAAGGATGTTCTCTACAGCATGCACATCCTCGGCGCCACGGTCGGTGGAGCCCAGATGAAGATCGGCGGCCGGCAGTCGATCAACCCCAACGCTATCGTCGCCCAGATCGACCGAATGGGCGTGCAGGCTATCCCGATCGTCGTGCTGATGTCGGCCATCGTCGGCGCGATCATTGCCCAGCAGGGCGCTTTCCAACTGCGGTACTTCGGCGCCGAAATCTTCGTCGTCGACATGGTCGGCATCCTCGTCCTGCGTGAGCTGGGTGTGCTGCTGACCGCCATCATGATCGCGGGCCGTTCGGGCAGCGCCATCACCGCCGAGATCGGCACCATGAAGATGCGCGAGGAGGTGGACGCCCTCACGGTGATCGGACTCAATCCGCTGGGTGTCCTGGTCTTTCCGCGATTGGTGGCGCTCGTCATCGCGTTGCCATGCCTTACCATCATCGCCAATTTCGCGGCGTTGGGCGGTGCCATTCTCACGGCATGGGTCTATTCCGACATCACGCCGCCGGCCTTCATCGACCGCATGCGCACGGCGATCGACCTGTCGAGCATCTTCGCGGGCCTTATCAAGGCACCGTTCATGGCCATGGTCATCGGCATCATCGCCTCCGTGGAGGGCATGAAGGTGGGGGGCAGCGCGGAGTCCCTCGGCCAGCGGGTGACCTCTTCGGTGGTCAAGGCGATCTTCGTCGTCATCGTCATGGACGGTTTCTTCGCCATGTTTTACGCGGCGATCGATTTCTGATGGAGGCGTGCGGGCACATGGCGCAGGAGCAGGCGGTGGCCGACACGCACGAGACCATCCTGGAGGTGAGGGACATCACCGTCCGCTTCGGCACGACGACGGTGCTCGACGGATTGAACCTCTCCGTGCACCGTGGCGAGATCCTGGGTTTCGTCGGGGCCTCGGGCTCGGGCAAGTCCGTGCTGCTGCGCGCCATCCTGGGACTGGTTCCGCGGGTGAGCGGCACCATCATCATGTTCGGCAAGGATATCGACAGGGTGAGCGACGCCGAGCGGGTGAAGATCGACATGCGTCAGGGCGTTCTCTTCCAGCATGGCGCGCTTTTCTCCGGCCTGACGGTTCTCGAGAACATTCAGGTACCCATGCGCGAATATGTGCGCCTGCCGAAGCGCCTGATGGACGAGCTGGCGCTCTTGAAGCTCGAACTGGTTGGTCTCCCGCGCAACGCGGCCCACAAGTACCCTTCGGAACTGTCGGGGGGCATGATCAAGCGCGCGGCGCTTGCCCGCGCCCTGTCGCTCGACCCGGACATCGTGTTTCTGGACGAGCCGACCTCCGGTCTCGATCCGATCGGCGCGGCCGAGTTTGACGAACTGGTAGCGCAAATGCGCGACACGATGGGCCTGACCGTGTATATGGTGACCCATGACCTTGATAGTTTGTTGAGTGTCTGTGACCGGATTGCAGTTCTGGGCAACAAGAAGATTTTGGTGGAAGGAACCGTCGACGACATGATGGCGAGCGAGGAGCCCTGGGTGAAGGCCTACTTCCGGGGCAAGCGCGCGAGGGCTGTCGTGCGGCGCGTTCCCGAACGGACGAGCTAGATGGAAACCAGAGCCAATTACATCGTGGTCGGGATATTCACGGTTCTGTCGATCCTGGCTGCTTTCGGCTTTGTCTACTGGACGGCCGGTTATGGTGACCGTGGCGAGACCGCCCCCTTGCGCTTCCGCATTCCCGGATCGGCCACCGGCCTGGGCCGCGGCAGCGCCGTGCTCTTCAACGGCGTGAAGGTGGGCGACGTCCAGCGGGTCTACCTCGATCCCCAGAATCCGCGTGTGGCGATCGCCGACACCATTGTGGTTCGTTGGACTCCGGTTACCGAGTCCACCAAGGCGGACGTCGGTCTCGCTGGCCTGACCGGCCAGGCCAGCATCGAGATGACCGGCGGCGATCCGAATGAGCCGAACCTTCTCGACATTGCGGAGGAGAAGGGCGAGATCGCCGTCATGGAAGCCACGCCGTCGGCGCTTGCCAACCTTTTGCAGGCCACCCAGAACCTGATGTCCCGTGCGGATGCCGCGGTCCAGCAGCTGGAGGGCCTGGTGTCGGATGCCCGCGGCCCGCTGGCCGAGACGTTGGAGAACGTGCGCAAGTTCACGAAGACCCTTGGCGACAACGCGGACAACATCGACAATTTCCTCAACAGCATGGGTGAGCTTTCGCAAACCGTCTCGAACGTGTCGGAGCGCCTGGACGCCACCCTTGAGGCCGCGGAAAGCCTCTTCAATGCGGTCGACCGCGACAAGGTGTCGGCCATTGTCAACGATGTGTCCGAATTCACCAGGCAGCTGTCGTCCGTGGGCGACCGGCTGGATGGCATTGCCCAGGGCGTTGACAGCGCGGTCGCCTCCATCGGCGAGTTTTCTGCCGGAGCCAACGAAACCCTCGGCAAGATCGACAAGATCGTCGGCGCCATTGACCCGGACAAGGTGGGCGAGATCGTCGGCAACTTCTCCGAGGCGAGCACCAAGATTGACCAGGCCTCGGAGCAGATCGCCCGCATCAGCGAGACCGTCGGCAACCGTCAGGAGGACATCGACCAGTTCATCACTGATGCCAAGGCCATCGCGGAGCGCCTCAACCAGGCCTCGACGCGCGTCGACGGTATTTTGGCGAAGGTCGACAGTCTTCTGGGTTCCGACGATGCCAACGGCCTGATGGCCGATGCCCGCGAGACGCTGAACTCGTTCCGCGAGGTCGCCAACACGCTGAACGCGCGTCTGGGCTCCATCATGGACAACCTGGCCCGCTTCTCGGGCCCTGGCCTGCGCGACGTGGAGGCGCTGGTCTCCGACGCCCGCCGCTCGATCAACCGTATCGAGCAGGCGGTGACGGCGCTCGAGCAGAACCCGCAGCGCATCATTACCGGTGGAGACGGCACCATCCGCCGCTACGACGGGCGGGCGCGGCATTGACAATCATCGGTGAGGCCAGCAAGAAAAACTGTCCTCTTCGATTGGAAGATGGGAATCAGTCTGGAGCCAGCCTTTGCGTCTGACGAAGCTTCTAGTGCCGGGGACACTTGCTGCATCCCTTCTTCAGGGCTGCGCCGTCATTGGCCTCGGACCGGCTCCAGTCGATGCCTTCGACATCACCGCTCCGCGCGAGGTCACCGCGGTCCGGCGGTATCCCCGCACGCAGATCCTGGTGCCGCAGCCAACCGCCATCCAGATCCTTGATGGCCAGGACATTGCGGTCCGCGTCGGCAGCTCGCTTCAGCTGCTGAAGGGCGCGCGCTGGGCCGACAGGCTTCCGGTTCTCGTTCAGTCGCGTGTGATCGAGGCATTCCAGCGTTCCGGCTCCTTCGGCGGCGTCGGCCGTCCGGGCGAGGGGCTGGCAATTGACTATCAGGTGAGCATCGACATCCGCTCGTTCGAGATCTCCGTGGAAGGGGGCAGGCAGGTTGCGCGCGTCGACCTTTTCGTCCGCATCCTGAACGACCGCAACGGCGTCGTTCGCGCCTCTCGCGACTTCCGCGCCGTCGCGCCGGTCGGTGGCGAGGGCTCCGCCGGGCTGGTCGAGGCCCTTAACCGCGCCTTCCAACAGACCGCCGCCGAGATTGTCACCTGGACAACCTCCTCGATCTGATGAGCATTCCCTCCGCGTGACGGAGCGGGAAGGGCGCTCGTGTGGCGCCGTGCCCACTCCGGCGTCATGGGTTTCATGGGCTCCAAATGAAGAAGCGTCCCCGATAGCAGGTAGACAAATCTTCCCGGCGACTTCGCTCCGGTCCGCCCGCCCTGTGCAAACACTCTCTTGCTTTTCCGTTAGCGTCGCGGGTGCTTCAGCTGTTGAGCGTCGCGGGATTGCGATTGACGGAACCTGAGGTCGTCCTTGCGGCGCATCCGCATGCCCCAAAACAAAAACCCCGGCCGAAGCCGGGGTTTCTGCAATCCCAATCCTTGAGGATCAGACCGAGTAGTACATGTCGAACTCGACCGGATGCGGCGTCATCTCAAAGCGCAGCACTTCGGCCATCTTCAGCTCGATGAATGCGTCGATCATGTCGTCGTCGAACACGCCGCCGGCCTTCAGGAACGCGCGGTCCTGGTCGAGGCTCTGGAGCGCTTCGCGCAGGCTGCCGCACACCGTCGGGATCTCCTTGAGCTCCTTCGCCGGGAGGTCATAGAGGTCCTTGTCCATGGCCTGGCCGGGATGGATCTTGTTCTTGATGCCGTCGAGGCCGGCCATCAGCATGGCGGCGTAGGCCAGGTACGGGTTGGCGGACGGATCCGGGAAACGGACTTCCACGCGCTTGGACTTGGGCGACGAGCCGAACGGGATGCGGCAGGAGGCCGAACGGTTACGCGCGGAGTAGGCCAGCAGGACCGGAGCCTCGAAGCCCGGCACCAGACGCTTGTAGGAGTTGGTGATCGGGTTGGTGAAGGCGTTCAGGGCCTTGGCGTGCTTGATGATGCCGCCGATGTAGTACAGGCAGGTCTCGGAGAGGCCAGCGTACTCGTTGCCGGCGAACAGCGGCTTGCCGTCCTTCCAGATCGACTGATGGACGTGCATGCCCGAACCGTTGTCGCCATAGATCGGCTTCGGCATGAAGGTGGCCGTCTTGCCGTAGGCGTTGGCGACCTGATGCACGACGTACTTATAGATCTGCATCTGGTCTGCCGACGACAGCAGCGGGGCGAACTTGATGCCAAGCTCGTGCTGGGCGGAAGCCACCTCGTGGTGATGCTTCTCGACGGCGACGCCCATCTCCTTCAGCACGGTAAGCATCTCGGAACGCATGTCCTGCTGCGAGTCGATCGGCGGAACCGGGAAGTAGCCGCCCTTGACGCGCGGACGGTGACCCAGGTTGCCCGTCTCGTAGTCGCGGTCGTCGTTCGACGGCAGCTCGCTCGAGTCGAGCTTGAAGCCGGTGTTGTACGGATCGGCCTTGTACTTCACGTCGTCGAAGACGAAGAACTCGGCTTCCGGACCGAAGTAGGCGACGTCACCGATACCCTCGGCGCGCAGGTAGGCCTCGGCGCGCTTGGCAATGCCGCGCGGGTCGCGGTTGTAGCCTTCGCCGGAGACCGGGTCGAGGACGTCACAGAACAGAACCAGCGTCGACTGCGCGAAGAACGGATCGATGTGGGCCGACTCCGGGTCGGGCATCAGGCACATGTCGGACTCGTTGATGGCCTTCCAGCCGGCGATGGAGGACCCGTCGAACATCACGCCGTCGGCGAACATATCCTCATCGACCAGTCCGACATCCATGGTGACGTGCTGGAGCTTGCCCCTGAAATCGGTGAAACGCAGGTCAACGAACTTGATGTCCTCGTCCTTGATGCGCTTCAGAATATCCTGTGCTGTCGTCATTTTAGGTTTCACCCCTTGGTACTAAATCTTTTTGTTCTTGGTGTCAGACTGCGTCTGCGCCGGTCTCGCCGGTACGGATGCGGACGACTTCCTCGACATTGGTGACGAAAATCTTGCCGTCACCAATCCGGCCGGTTTGAGCTGCCTTGCGGATAGCCTCGATTGCTGCATCAACCATTTCGTCGACCAGAACAACTTCGATTTTCACCTTGGGGAGAAAATCGACGACATATTCCGCGCCGCGATACAGCTCGGTGTGGCCCTTCTGGCGGCCAAACCCCTTGGCTTCCGTTACGGTGATGCCCTGAAGGCCGATTTCCTGCAGAGCTTCCTTCACTTCGTCGAGCTTGAAAGGCTTGATGATTGCCTCGATCTTTTTCATGGTTCGGCGGACTCCGATTGATGCAGAAAGCGGGTATCTCCCACTCGTGTCTCCTAAGAAGCATGAAGCGTGCCAACTCGAAATTGTGACGGCGATCAGGCTGCCCGGCCCCAATCTCCGCCCAATTCACCCGGAAACGCGGAAGTTTTCCGCTCCGGATCAAGGTCTCTGCCGCAAATCCGCCCCATGCTTGAAAGGCACTGCTCAATAATTGTGCAAACTGGTAAAGAACTGGGCAAATCTGGCCGATTTACGCACTGCTGAGATTGCCGCATGATCAGCCGGAAGAGGTCAGTGCCATGAATGAACTCCTTACTCCCGAAGAAATGGCAGAAGCCGACCGCCTTGCCGCGCTCTCGCTGGGAGAAAGTTATAGGCTGATGCTGAACGCGGGCCAGACGCTGGCTCATCACATTTTGTCTCGCTACGCGGACGCTGCCGGGTTCGACATTCTTTGCGGCCCGGGCAACAACGGCGGCGATGGTTATGTTCTGGCGAGCCTGCTGCATGAGCATGGCTGTCGGGTCAGGGTCTGGCGGCAGGTGCGTCCCGCGCCGGGCACTGACGCTGTGCGCGCCGCCGCGGAGTGCCCGGTGGAAAAGCACGATCTCGCCGCCTTCGAGCCGGCGCCCGGTTTCATTGTCGTCGATGCGCTGTTCGGCGCTGGATTGGGGCGGGCCCTGGAGGGCGCCTACGCGGAGGCCGTCCGCAGGTGCGCGCTGGCGAAGGCCCGTGTGGTGGCGGTCGATCTGCCCTCGGGCGTTTCCGGGCGTACAGGCGAGGTGCTCGGCGGCATTGCCGCGCCGGCCGAGCTGACCGTCACCTTCTTTCGCAAGAAGCCCGGACATCTCCTGTTTCCCGGTCGCCACTACTGTGGCGAGGTGGTTGTCACCGACATCGGCATCCGCGACGAGGTGCTGGGCTCGATTGGGGTCCGCTGCCGCGAGAACCATCCGGCCCAGTGGTCGCATCTCCTGCCTCGCCCGTCCTTTGACAGTCACAAGTACCGGCGCGGTCATGTTGGTGTCCTCTCGGGAGGCATGTCCTCTACTGGCGCGGCCCGCCTGTCGGCCATGGCTGCCGCGCGCATCGGGGCAGGGGCGGTCACGGTCCTTTCCCCGGCCGACGCCCTGCCGGTCAACGCGGCGCATCTCACGTCCATCATGGTCCGCCGCGTCGAGACCCGCGGCGATCTGATGGCTTTCCTTGAACAGCGCGGAGCCAATGCCTTCGTTCTCGGACCCGGTTTCGGTGTCGGCCGACGCGTGAAGGAGGTTGCCGAGACCCTTCTGCAATACGAGGACGGCTCCGGCCATCGGCCGAAGGTGGTGCTCGACGCCGACGCGATCACGGCCTTTGCCGCCGAGCCCGACCGGCTGTTCGCCGCAACCGCCCGCAGTCCGGGTCAGGCCGTACTGACGCCGCATGAGGGAGAGTTTGCCCGTCTCTTTCCGGATCTCGCCCGGGACGGAAGCCTGTCGAAGGTGGAGCGAGCCCGACTCGCGGCCGCCCGCGGCAATGCAGTGGTGGTGCTGAAGGGGGCGGATACGGTCGTGGCGGACATGGGCGGTGCGACCGTCATCAACAGCAATGCCACGCCCTATCTGGCCACCGCCGGTTCGGGCGATGTGCTGGCCGGCATCATCGCCGGGCTGATGGCGCAGGGCATGGAACCCTTCGCTGCGGGCTGCGCTGGCGTCCACATGCACGCCGAAGCGGGAGCTTCATTCGGGCCTGGCCTGATCGCGGAGGACCTTCCCTCGCGGCTGCCCGCTGTTCTGGCCCGCTATGTTGGCGGAAAGAACTGAGATGTGACTTGCTTGCGGCGGTTCCGGCCGAACGGGTTCGCCGGTTCCTGGAACCGCTCTAGAAACCGAGCACGATGGCCGAGGCCGCGGACATGACGATGGCAACGCCGACCAGGCCCATGAAGGTTCGCGGACGGTCGAGGAACACGGCATAACCGGCAAGCCACGCCGCGGTGGCCGAGCCGAGTGCGAAGAAGAAGGCATCGCGTTCGCCGAACCCTATGGCCGCCGCCATCAAGCCCCCGATGATGAGTGAGCCAAATGCGATAATGATGGCTACCGCATAAGTGTCGTAGTTCGGATTCATCATCAGCCTCTTTGTTCAAAGCGGGGTCGAAGAGCGAACAGAACTCTTCATAGAGCATCCTCTATAGCGGATGCAGGCTCCATAATGCACATTACCCAAAGATTTTTAAGAGCTTGCGGCTGGAAGCCGCGCTTCTGTTGCCCGTCTGCCGCACCCCGACGGGCAGGAGGGATCTTTTTCCACTTGATTAGGATTAGTGCGTTGCAGGGAAGGAATGCTTTCCTGAAAAAGAGGAAATTTCGGAATTTCATTCCGCAATGGGCCTGTCGGGCGAGTGGGCGGTCCCTCGGCTGCGACCTGCTTGGCCGCTACATTCCCTCCACAAACTCTTGAAGGGAAGGGGATACCGATGAAGGCCTTGCTGTTCGCCACCGCCATTCTGGGTGCGACGCTGGTGACGCCGCTCCACGCTCAGGAGCCGGACAAGATTCTCAATGCGTCCTACGATATTTCCCGCGAGCTCTTCGCGAAGATCAACGAGGCCTACACGGCCCTGCACCCCGGCAAGTCCATTGACCAGTCGCACGGCGGCTCCTCGCGCCAGGCTCGCGCTATTCTCGAGGGCCTTGAGGCCGATGTGGTCACCTTCAACCAGGTGACGGATATTGATGCACTGGTGAAGGGCGGCTTTGTCTCCGCCGACTGGCAGGAACAGTTCCCCAACAGGGCGTCTCCCTACTACTCCTTCCCGGCCTTCCTCGTCCGCGAAGGCAATCCGAAGGGCATCAGCAACTGGGATGACCTCGTCCGCGACGATGTGAAGGTGATCTTCCCGAACCCGAAGACTTCCGGCAACGCCCGCTACACCTATCTGGCCGCCACGGCTTTCGCGAAGGAAGCCTTCGGTGGCGACCAGGAGAAGGTGGCAGCCTTCGTGACCAAGCTCTTCGACAACGTGCCGGTGTTCGACACCGGCGGTCGCGCCGCTACCACCACCTTTGTGGAGCGCGAGATCGGCGACGTGCTGGTGACCTTCGAGGCGGAGACCCGCGGTATCGCGAAGGAGTTTGGTGAGGACAAGTTCGACATCGTCGTTCCGCAAGTGAGCGTCCTTGCCGAGTTCCCGGTCGCCATCGTCGACAAGGTGGTGGACGCCCGCGGCTCGCGCGAGTTTGCAAAGAGCTATCTCGAATTCCTGTATTCGCCCGAAGGCCAGCGCATCCTTGCCGAGCACGGCAACCGTGTCCATGACGAGACCGTCAAGGCCGAGTTCAAGGACCAGTTCCCCGAGGTGCGTCTGGTGACGGTCGAGGACGTTTTCGGCGGCTGGGAGAAGATCCAGGAGGAGCACTTCGCCTCCGGTGCGCTGCTCGATCAGCTCTACGGCAACCGTTAGCGCTTGCCGAAATGACCCTGGCGGCTGGTGACCTGTCACCGGCCGTCTTTGTGCGTTTGACAGGAAAGAGAGGGAGGAACGTGCGCCACCGCCGCATTCTGCCGGGCTTCGGCCTCTCGATGGGAATCACGCTCTGCTACGTCGCGGTCGTCGTGGCGCTTCCCATTGCTGCGCTTGTCGTCAAGGCGGCGAGCCTTGGACTTGCCGACTACTGGAGCATCGTGAGTTCCCCGCGCGCGGTGGCGAGCTACCGGGTGACCGTGCTTGCGGCCGCTGCTGCGACCGCCTTCAACCTTGTCTTCGGCTTGGCGCTCGCTTGGGTGCTCGTCCGCTACGACTTTCCCGGCCGCCGTCTCGTCGATGCAATGGTGGACCTGCCGTTCGCGCTGCCGACGGCGGTGGCCGGCATTGCGCTCACGGCCGTCTTCGCCACCAACGGCTGGTTCGGCAGGCTGCTGGCGGAGTTCGGCATCAAGGTCGTCTACACGCCCATCGGCATCATGGTGGCGATGGCCTTCACGAGCCTTCCCTTCATCGTCCGCACCGTGCAGCCGGTGCTGGAGGACCTGGATCCCTCGCTTGAAGAGGCGGCGCAATCCCTGGGATCGTCGGATTTGCGCATCTTCCGCAGTGTGATCCTCCCGCTGCTCACCCCCGCGCTGCTCGCTGGCACTTCGCTCGCCTTCGCCCGCAGCCTGGGTGAGTTTGGTGCGGTGATCTTCATCGCCGGCAACCAGCCCTTCGAGACGGAGATCACGGCCCTGCTCGCCTTTATCCGGCTCGAGGAATACGACTACGCGGCCGCCGCGGCGATCGCCTCCGTCATGCTCCTCGCTGCGTTCGTCATGCTGGCCATCACCAATTACCTGCAGGCCCGCGCCCTGCGTTACACGGCGAGGTCGTGATGACGAAGCGCCACAAGCCGCCGCGGGTCGGCGACAGCCCCGTCGTCCGCCGCAGTCTGATTGCTTTCGTTCTCCTCGTCGGTGCGCTCATCATCGGAGCGCCGCTGCTTGTTATCTTTATCCAGGCCTTCTCGCAGGGCTGGAACACCTACGCCGCGACCTTGGGCCATCCGGACACGCGCCACGCCATCTTCCTGACGGTCGTCACCTCGCTCATCGCCGTGCCGGTGAACACGTTGTTCGGCATCGCGGCCGCCTGGGCCATCACCAAGTTCGACTTCCGTGGCAAGCGGCTGCTCATCGTCATCATCGAGCTGCCGTTTTCCATCTCGCCCATCGTGGCGGGCGTCTCGCTCCTCTTTGTCTACGGCCTGCAGGGTCTTTTCGGTCCGGTGCTGCAAGAAGCGGGAATCAAGGTGCTGTTCGCCTTGCCGGGCATCGTGCTCGCCTCGCTGTTCGTGACGGCACCCTTCGTCGCCCGCGAGCTGATCCCTCTCATGCAGGCGCAGGGCAGGGATCTCGAGGAAGCGGCTACCTCGCTCGGCGCCTCCGGCTGGCACACGTTCTTCTCCGTGACGCTCCCCAACATCCGCTGGGCGATGCTCTACGGCGTGGTGCTCTGCAACGCCCGCGTGATGGGCGAATTCGGCGCGGTCTCGGTGGTCTCCGGCAACATCCGCGGCCAGACCAACACGCTGCCGCTCCACATCGAACTCCTTTACCATGACTACCAGACGGTCGGCGCCTTTGCCGCCGCCTCCATCCTCACGTTTCTGGCGCTGGTGACCATCGTCGCCAAGGTCCTGCTTGAACGCCGCGGCGCCGGCCGCCGCCATGGCTCGGCCCTCGCCGGACCGGCCGTCTTTTCCCGGGAAGCAAGCCAATGAAGATCACCCTCGACAAGGTCGTGAAGACGTTCGACACCTTCCGCGCCGTCCATGGTGTCTCGCTCGAAATCGAGAGCGGCGAGCTGTTGGCGCTGCTCGGCCCCTCCGGTTCCGGCAAGACCACGATTCTCCGCATGGTGGCCGGTCTCGAATTTGCCGACAGCGGCCGCATCCTGTTCGGCGACGTGGACGCGACTCACATTCCAGTGCGCGACCGCGGCGTGGGTTTCGTCTTCCAGCACTACGCGCTTTTTCCCCACATGACCGTGGCCGAGAACATCGCCTTCGGCATGAAGGTCTCCAGGCAGCGCCGCAGTCGCGAGGAGATCGCCGCCCGCGTGCAGGAGCTTCTCACCCTCGTGAAGCTTCCCGGTCTGGGAAACCGTTATCCCTCGCAGATCTCCGGCGGCCAGCGCCAGCGCGTGGCGCTCGCCCGGGCGCTCGCCGTGGACCCCAAGGTGCTGCTCCTGGACGAGCCCTTCGGGGCGCTCGACGCCAACGTGCGCCGCGACCTGCGCCGCTGGCTGCGCGAGATCCATCAGGAGCTCGGCATTACCACCATCTTCGTGACCCACGACCAGGAGGAGGCCCTCGATCTCGCCGACCGCGTCGTCATCCTCGACCAGGGCCGGATCGCCCAGATGGGCACCCCGCGCGAGGTCTGCCGCAATCCGAACTCCGCCTTCGTCACCCGTTTCCTTGGCGACGCCAACCGCCTGGAGGGCGTGGCCGCTCGCGGCGCAATCCGTATAGGCAATACCGAGGTTATCCGCACAGCAGTTGCGGACGGTCCCGTCGAGATCTACGTGCGGCCGGGCGATCTTGTCTGGTCGGCGGAAGGGCAGGGACTGCCGGTCACCGTCACCCGGGTGATCGACCGCGCCAGCGGCCGCCGCGTTCTCGCATCCACCGAATCGGGCTTTCCCCTTGAACTCGATGTGGACGTGGGTGTGGATGTTGAGGTTGGCGCGCGCGGTGGCGTCCTGGTCCGGCGCGCGAGCGCGTATCCGTTGCGTGGTTAGATTTTTCTCCCGCCGGCACTTCACATGTTTCCCGGTAAACGGGGAAAATATCCCGCGCACGTCTGCAATAAATTTCTCTGCCAAAATTTTGAGCACCTGTGCGCAGGCAATGTGCAGTAATCCTTTGTGAATGGCATATTGACGTGCGACAAATTAGCGCTAATGATTAGTTTATGGGCACCTAGGAAATTAACAGGCGAACTTTCAGGTTGAGACGGTTACGTTTGTATCCGCTCGACACGATGGGGACGTGAGCGAGAGGAGGGCTCGATGTCTTCGCATACGGAAACAGTCGGGGTTCCCGATTGTCTTGTATTTCCCGATAAGTTTTCTCTTAGTGCCCGTTTGGGAATGCTCGCGTTGGGCGCAGTGGCCGGCATTGCCGGTGGACTTGCGCTAGCGCGGTCCGGGACGGACGCGCTCTGGATAGCGGGAGCGTTTGTCGCATTCGCAGGCGGTTTGCTGTCCACCTGGTCGCCGTGCGGCTATTCGTGCGTGTCGCTGCTGCGTCAGACTGGCCGGGGCGCGCGCGGGTGGATCGAGTATCTGCCGACCTTCGCGATGCACGGCATTGGTTATGCCATGGGTGCAGTGATCCTCGGCAGTCTGCTCGGCGGCATTGGCATGCTGCTTGGCTTCTCCGGTTTCACCACCACCGCAGGGCTGGGCATTCTGGCTGTCATCGGCCTCGTTTATGGCCTGCACCAGCTTGATTTCCTGAAAGTTCCTTATCCGCAGCGCAAGGCCCAGGTGCCGCACGATGCGCGCCAGCGCTTCCCCGTGTGGTTCGTTGGCTGGTTATACGGCTTCGCCCTTGGGCTCGACTACCTCACCTACGTGCAGACCCCGCTGCTCTACCTGATGACAGCGGCGGCGATCCTCACCGGGAATATTCCGGAGGCGATCGCGATCATTGCGGTGTTCAACCTGGGTCGTTTCCTCCCCATGATCGTTAACCTGTTCCCCGTGAAGGATTACGAGGTTCAGGCCTGGCTGGGACGCAATCAGGAGCGCGCGGCGATGGCCGACGGCGTGATCCTGGTGGCCACGGGTGCGGCGCTGGCGACGTTACTCGCCGTCTAACACCGTTCACCAGACATTCTACAGTGTCACCTTCCGGGAAGAGGAGGCCCGGAAGGACGGGACTTGTCACCCTAGGAGGAGATAATGGTATTTCCATCTTTTCACCGGAAGGGACTTCCTATCCTGGGCTTCTGCGCCATGGCTGCCTTGCTTGCGCTACAGCCTGCCAGCGCGCAGCAGACCGAGGGCCAGCGTGAGGCTGCCGAGGCAGCGGCGCGGCTGGCCGCGGGAACCGAGGATGAGCCCATCATTGAGACCGCTCCGAAACCGGACAATCGGCGCGTTTACGTTCTGGATCCCGCGCACTTCGCGGTCGTCACGCAGCAGTTTGTCCTCAACGGTGACACGGGCGAAGTGCTTGGTATGACGGATGGCGGCTTCCTGACCCATCCGCTCGTGGCCGATGACGGTTCATTCTTCGCGCACGTGAGCACCGTTTATTCCCGCGTTGCGCGCGGCAAGCGCACCGATTACGTCGAGGTGTTCGATCCGGAAACCTTCCAGCCGGTCAAGGACATCGAGCTGCCCCAGGATGCGCGTTTCCTGATCGGTACGTACCAGTGGATGAACGCGCTCACGCCGGACAACTCGCGGCTTTTGTTCTACCAGTTCTCGCCTTCGCCGAGCGTGGGCATCGTCGATCTGGAGCAGGGCAAGTTCGACCGCTGGGCGGAAGTGCATGACTGCTACCACATCTTCCCGGTTTCGCGCGACGTCTTCTACCAGCATTGCCGCGATGGCAGCCTTGCCCGTGTCGACATTTCCGGCGAGCAGCCCCAGATCACGAACTCGGAAGTCTTCCACACCGAGGAAGAGTTCGTGATCAACCATCCGGCGTATTCGATGAAGACGGGCCGGCTGGTATGGCCCACCTACACCGGCAAGATCTACCAGGCGGATCTGACGGAAGCCGAGGCCAAGTTCCGCGAGCCGATCGAGGCCCTGACGGATCAGGAGAAGGCCGACGGATGGCGCCCGGGCGGCTGGCAGCAGGTGGCCTATCACCGCAAGTCGGACCGCATCTTCCTCCTGGTCGATCAGCGTGACCAGTGGAAGCACAAGACGCCGAACCGCTACATGCTGGTGATCAACGCGGCGACGGGTGAGCGCGTCGCAAAGTTCGAGCTGGGTCACGAGATCGACAGCATCAACGTGAGCCAGGACGATGACCCGCTGCTTTATGCGCTGTCGACCGGCACCTCGACGCTGCACATCTACAACGCGTCGACGGGCGAGGAACTGCGCAGTGTGGACCAGCTTGGTCGCGGTCCGCAGATCATCCTCACGCATGACATGGAGGGCTGATATGCCAGCCTTCCTCCACGACCCGATGATCGTCTGGACGGCGCGCGCCTTTCTGGCCCTGCTGTTCGCGGTCGCGGCAGTGGGCAAGCTGACGGCGCGTGAGGAGTTCTACGGCGTGGTGAGGAACTTTCGCCTGCTGCCGGACGGGTTGTCCCGTCTGGTGGCGGCGGTCCTGCCGGTCGTGGAGCTTCTGGTTGCCGTGGCGCTGCTGGTCGATCCGGTGGCGCAGGCGGCCGCGCTCGCCGCTGCGGCCCTGCTGGCCGTATTCGGGGTGGCCATTGCAATCAATGTGATCCGCGGACGGACCTGGATTGATTGCGGCTGCTTCCGCAACGGAATGAAGCAGCGGATCAGCTGGCTCATGGTTCTACGCAATCTCGTGCTCACGCTGCTGGCCCTTGGTACGGCAGTCATGATCCCTCAGGCACCCGAGGCTGGCGTCCTTCATATCGGGACCGGTCTTCTGGCTGCTGCGGTCCTCATGCTGCTCTACTTCAGCGCCTCCATCATCGACGGCCTGTTCAGCCGGCAGCATTCAACCCACATGGTGAAAGGCCGTTGATATGACTTTTCTGATTGCATCCAACATCGTGCTCTGGATCGCCTTTCTGGGGATGACGATGGTCGTCCTCGGACTGGCGCGCCAGATCGGCCTTCTGCATGAGCGCTCGTCTCCGATGGGGGCCATGATCCTGGATCATGGGCCGGACATTGGCGACAAGGCTCCGGAGTTCGCCCTGACCGATTACTTCGGCAAGCCCATCCATATCGGTGGCGCATCGAAGGCGGGCCGCCGGACCCTTCTGATGTTCACGGCGCCGACCTGTCCGGTCTGCGACAAGCTCTTCCCGATCATCAAGTCGATCGCCCGGGCGGAGCATATCGACGTGGTCATGATCAGCGACGGCGCGCCGGAGGAACATGCACAGTTCCTGAAGACGCACCTGCTGGACGAGATCCGCTATGTCGTCTCCGCGGAGGTGGGCATGGCCTACCAGGTCGGCAAGATCCCCTATGGCGTGCTGCTTGATGCCAACGGCGTCATCAAGTCGAAGGGCCTGACCAACACGCGTGAACATTTGGAGAGCCTGATGGAGGCGGAGAGGTCCGGCTACGCTTCGCTGCAGGAGTACATCTCCAACCGGAAGAAGAACGCGGCCTGAGCGGCCACCTGGCATGCGACTCCGCAAGTGAGGAGGAGGATTACCAATGCTCGGAAATTCCAAGTTTGATGACATGTTCGAGAAACTGTCGCGGCGCGTTGCGAGCCGCACGAGCCGCCGCGGCGCCATCGGCAGGATCGGCGCGGTGCTGGCGGGCGTGGCCATCACACCGCTTCTGCCCGTCGACCGGCGTGGCCGCGTGAGCCGCGCGAACGCCGCGGAGTCGTCGGGCGGTGACCCGCGCGCCAAGTGGGTGCCGCAGGACCATGACGTTCAGTCCTGCGACTACTGGCGTCACTGCTCGATCGACGGCAACATCTGCGACTGCTCCGGCGGTACGCTGACGACCTGTCCGCCCGGAACGAAGCTGGCGACCACTTCCTGGGTGGCGAGCTGCTACAATCCAACGGACGGCCAGAGCTACCTGATCGCCTACCGCGACTGCTGCGGCGCCAACGTCTCGGGCCGCTGCCCGTGCTTGAACACGGAAGGCGAGCTGCCGGTCTACCGCCCAGAGTTCGCGAACGACATCATCTGGTGCTTCGGCGCCGAGGATGATGCCATGACCTATCACTGCACGATCTCGCCGATCATCGGCAAGGCAAGCTGAGTGAGGAGGAGGGCGGCCGGCTGCGTTCGCGGCCGGCCGCATTCGCTGTCCGGCATTTCCCACATTGGGAAGAGCCGGCCTCCGGTGGACAGGTCAGGCCGACCGCGTGTCAGCCCGTTACGCCGGTTCCGGCAGGGATCCGGACGCAGCCTGCCGGAGTTTCCATGGATACGCTGCCGTCCCGCGGGCAGGCAGCGGCACGCGCCGGATGCGATGCGCATCGTCAGCTCAGGCTGAGGGAGAGGGAGGCGAGCAGATGTGGATCCCCTATGATGTACGGGCCTCGCTCAAGGCGGAAAGCGACCGTGAGATTGTTGGCCTGTCGCGTGCCGACCGCTCGAAACGGCCGTTTCTCGTGGGCTTCTACGTCCGCAATCCCGTGACTCAGCAATGGGAGCTGGACCTGCTTCCGCCGGATCAGCCCGTGACCCGGCGGGGATTGCAGGACATCGAGATTTCCCTGCACGCCAATGACGCCGGCAAGGTGTCGGAAATCCTGTGCCGCCTGGACGCCTGCTCGGCCGAGGAAGCGGTGGACCTGGCCTATGATGCCGTGAGCCGTCTGCTGCTGCGCTACATTGCCGAGACGGGCCGGGGCATGGCGATCGCCGGCTGGCGCGTGGCCGACATGGTTCACAACGCACGCTGGCGCTGCACGCCGTTCCGGCCGAGCGCGCTCAGGATCGACCATACGCTGCCGCCGGTCGACGATGACCTTGCGCCCTTCGCGCGGCTCATGCAGCGCGCGCGCAACGCGCCGGATCCCGAAACCCGCTTGATGGCGGCCTATGCGCTGTTGCGCGCGGCTTTGCGCGGCAATCCGGCCCTGCGTCGCTGCGGGGCGGATGAGTTTCGCGTCTCGCAGGAAATGCTGGTGCACGCGGGAGCGCTCGACGCGTGCGGCAACCTTGCCGGTTCCGATCTGCGGCAACTCCTGGAGGCGCTGCGGCCCCATCATGACCGCCTGCTGGAGGATGGCGCCCTGGCCGCGGTCCCGGACCGGCTTTCCGAGCAGCAGCAGCTTTTGCGGCTGGCAAATCTCGCCGATCTCGCTGCGCATCGGCTGCTGCATGCGGAAATCCGGGCGCGGATGAATGAAACGATGAGACAGCCTGTCGAGGTTTAGGAAATGCTTCAAGCCAATCCCGCGCTGTTCGCGGCGCGGTTTGTGACACTTCTTCCAGTCGGCGCGCTGGCGGCGCTCGCGCTTTTCGCCGGCCTCGGCAACCATGCCCCGGCACGGGAGAGCGATGCCTCAGATCTTGCCGGTCTCGGCAAACAGCTGTTCTTTGACACTGAACTGTCGTTCAATCGCACCCAGTCCTGCGCCACCTGCCACGATCCGGACCATGCCTTTGCCGATCCGCGCGAGGGCGCGGCGGGCCGGGCCGTTTCCCAGGGCGACGACGGCAAGTCCTACACTGACCGTAATGCTCCCACGCTTACCTACGCGGCGCTGACACCGGCCTTCCATGTTGACAGCAAGGGGCGCTACAAGGGCGGGCAGTTCTGGGATGGGCGCGCCAATGATCTCGTTGATCTTATGGCGCAACCGATCCTCAATCCGGCTGAAATGGCAATGCCCGACCGCGAAACGGTCATCGAACGTCTTCGCTCCAATCCGGGCTACGTCCGGCAGTTCACGGAGCTGTTCGGGGAGGGGGCTCTCGACGACGTGGACCGGGGCTTCCACAACATGTCCCGCGCGCTGGCCGCCTACCTCGAAACGCCCGAATTTATGCCCTTCGATTCAAAGTACGACCGCTGGAAGCGGGGCGAGGAGAAACTCACGCCGCAGGAGGAGTTCGGCTACGTCGTCTTCATCACCTGGAACTGCCACCTCTGCCACATGGTGCAGAAGCAGGGCGTCACCGAGCGCGAGACCTTCACCAGCTACGAGTACCACAACATTGGCATTCCCCTGAATCCGGCGGCGCGCGCGGCAAGCGGCAAGGGAGAGGGCTATGTCGACGTTGGCCTGGCCGCGCGGCCGGGCGTCAACGATCCGAAGCAGGCGGGCAAGTTCCGGGTTCCGACATTGCGCAATGTAGCCGTCACGGGACCCTACATGCACAATGGCATCTTTGAGGACCTGCGCACGGCCGTACTTTTCTATAATGTCTATACGAGCCGGTTGCCCCAATCCAGGATCAACCCTGAGACCGGCGAGGAGTGGGGCAATCCCGAAGTGCCCGTCAACCTTTCGCTTGCGGAACTCCGCCAGGGGTTGATGCTTAACGATGAACGGGTGGATGCGCTCGTTGCCTTCATGGAGACGCTGACGGACCGCCGTTACGAGCCGCTGCTCGAGCGGCAGAAGCGGGAGCGAAAAGCAAGGGCACTCTGACGGCATGGGCCGTGGGAAGGAGTAACGCCATGGCATCCGAGAAGCGGAAAGTGAACCGCCGTACCGCCATTCAGGAAGTGGCGCGCGGCGTCGGAGCGGTGGCTCTCGGCGGCTTCACGCTTGCCGCGCTGGTCAAGGGCGCCTCCCGCGCGGATGCCCGCGCCCTGCGACCGCCGGGGGCGTTGCCCGAAGATGATTTTCTGGCGACCTGTGTGCGCTGCGGCCTCTGCGTGCAGGCCTGTCCCTATGGCACGCTGTCTCTGGCCGAATGGGGGCAGGAGGCGGCGGTCGGCACGCCCTATTACACGCCGCGCCAGACCCCTTGCTACATGTGCCGTGACGTGCCGTGCGCGCGGGCCTGTCCCACCGGCGCGCTCGACCGCGACATTCCCTCGATTACCGATGCCCGCATGGGGCTTGCCGTGCTCGTCGGGCATGAGGACTGCCTCAACTACAAGGGCATGAACTGCAGCATCTGCGTGCGCGTCTGCCCGATCCGCGGCAAGGCGATCACGCTCGAGCCGGGCGAGTGGAAGGGCCGCAAGATCAAGATCCCCACCGTTCATTCCGAATACTGTACCGGCTGCGGCACCTGCGAGAAACACTGTGTGACCGGTCACGCTTCCATCCGCGTCCTGCCGCGCGATCTCGGCAAGGGCGGAGCCGGGCGTAATCCGGCGGGACGCAAGGGATGATCGGCTGGCTGATTTCGGATAACCGCCGCCTGAGCGTGGCGGAGAGGGGACTCTGGCGCTCCCACAAGTTCTGGCTGCTGCGGCGGATCAGCCAGGTTTCGGTGCTTGGCCTCTTCGTGCTGGGACCCTGGTTCGGGATCTGGATCGTGCGCGGCAATTTCGGCGCCAGCGACATCTTCGGCCTGCATCTGGCCGATCCCTATGTGGTGCTGCAGGGAATCGCGGGCGGCGCCTGGCCTGCCTGGCCTGCGCTGACTGGCGCGCTGATCGTGGCGGCCGCCTATTTCCTGCTCGGCGGGCGCGTCTATTGCGCCTGGGTGTGTCCCGTCAACGTCGTTACCGATACGGCCTACTGGCTGCGCGAGAAGACCGGCCTGACGCGCGATCGCAAGCTGGACCGGCGTGCGCGCCTCATGATCCTGGCGGCCACCTTTGTCGCCTCGGCGGTCACGGGAACGGTCGCCTGGGAATTCGTGAATCCGGTGAGCCTGTTGCAGCGCGCCTTCATCTCCGGCATCGGCTTCGGCTGGGTGATCATCCTGGCCGTGTTCTTGGTGGACCTGTTCGTCGCCCGCCGTGCCTGGTGCAGCCATCTGTGCCCGGTTGGCGCCTTCTGGAGCATCATCGGCCGCGGTTCGGTCGTGCGCGTGTCCGCGAAGCGGCGCGAGGCCTGCACCGACTGCGGCGCCTGCTTCAACATCTGCCCCGAGCCGCATGTGATCACCCCGGCCCTCAAGGGCACCGGCACGCGCCTCATCCTTTCCGGCGACTGCCAGAACTGCGGCGGCTGCATCGACGCCTGCCCGGTGAGTGTGTTCGAGTTCTCTTCCAGGCTGTCGGAAGGCGAATGGGTAGGGGGAGCGAGCGTTACGGGGCAGAAGCGGGATGGTGTGGGTAGTTCTGCCTAGATCCGAGTATCGGCTGATCTCCGGCCATCTGGTGATCGGGCTAATTCATTGGTGCGGGAGTGCTCGAATGGGCGGATCCTGAAGTTGTGAGATTGCTAGAGTTTCAAGGCGATGGCCTGAGCTCTTGTGCCACGTCAGGCGAAGGACTGGGCGGGCCTTGTAAGAAGGTATGCCAGGTGACGCTAAGGCTATGAACGACGGACATCGAGTTCAGCGGGACGTTCCAGGCCCCGGGGTAACAGTGGTGTGCCGCTCACGCGCTCCGCAGTTCGGAAAGCTGGGATCGTCGTCCGCACCGAACAATCAGTATAACGATGGGAAGTGGAGGCAAGGCAATTTGTGGTGAGCGCGCAGGGATTCGAACCCTGGACCTACTGATTAAAAGTCAGTTGCTCTACCGGCTGAGCTACGCGCTCTCCCCGCGTGCCCCTGCGGAGGGAAACGCGGCGGAACATAGTTGCCAGGGCTTCGCAGGTCAACTGCAAATCCGGGCAAGCTTAACATAGCTGTAAATAAGTCGCCTCACCAGTTTGTGAACGCTGAATTTCGCCTGTTTGGCCGGCAAGACCTCCGCGATGCGGCGCTTTGCCCGGTCTCCCCCATTGGGTTTCTGGCCTGCGGACGCTATAACCCGGCCCAGCCGGATCAGGCAGGCTGGAGAACGGCCGATGGTTCGGCCGTGCTGGTGCAGTCCCGGAACAGGCAGCAGCCGTTTCCGGGAGGGCTGCGCAGGACGGAGCGGGGCAGGTTCAGGCATCGGAAAGATCTGGACTGCTCCGGCGCGATTCCGGGAGCGGCGGGAACCGTATCCCTCAGGACTTGCGCGGAATCAGGGGTTTGTACGTTTCTGTGTCCCACGGGAACGCAGAGGCGGACCGGCGGAGCGCCGGAGGAACGCGGCGGTGGCCGTGCGATCAACCAGTCGAGGGGAAGACGGGCATTCATGGCACTCGAGATCGGATATGGCAGCGCGCTTGTGGCAGGGGCGATTTCCTTCCTGTCGCCCTGTGTCCTGCCGCTGGTGCCTCCTTATCTCTGCTACATGGCGGGCGTGTCCATGGATGACTTCCGCCGTCCCGGGGACGCCCGCGCGCGATTCGCGCTGATGTCTGCGGCGTTTGCGTTCGTGCTTGGCTTCTCCACCGTCTTCGTGGCGCTGGGGGCAGGCGCCTCCTCCATCGGCGCCGTCCTGCGTGCCTGGCAGCAGGAACTGGCCGTCATTGCCGGCATCGTCATCATCGTGATGGGCCTGAACTTCCTCGGCATCCTGCGCATTCCGATCCTGTCGCGAGAGTTCCGCTTCCAGGGAGCGTCCCGGCAGGCCGGCGTCGGCTCCGCCTACCTGATGGGCCTGGCCTTCGCCTTCGGCTGGACGCCCTGCATCGGCCCGGTGCTCGGTCCGATTCTGACGCTTGCGGGTGCCCGCGAGACCATCGGCGAGGGCGCGTTGATGCTGGCGGTCTATTCGCTGGGCCTCGGCATACCGTTCCTGGTTGCCGCCCTGTTCTCCGGCGCCTTCATGCGTTTCATGCAACGTTTCCGCGTTCACATGGGCCGCGTCGAGAAGGTGATCGGCGGCCTTTTGGTCCTGGCCGGCGTGCTGTTCCTCTCGGGCGGAATCCAGACTGCGGCCTTCTGGCTTCTGGAGACCTTCCCGGTGCTTGGAACGCTTGGCTGAACCGCGTTCGGCGCTCTTGCAACCCGCCCACGGTTGCATGCTAGAAGACTGAAATCGCTTTGATCGAAGGAATATCCATGACGTCGAGAACCTGCCTTTCCATCATCCTGGCCGCGGGCGAGGGAACGCGCATGAAGAGCAGCCTTCCCAAGGTGCTGCACAGGGTTGCCGGCCTGGAAATGGTGGCGCATGTCATCAACGCCGCGCGCGCGGCGGGTTCAGACGCGCTTTCCGTGGTGATCGGCCACGGCGCCGAGACTGTCCGCGCTGCGATCGAAAAGCGGTATGGCACCGGGGCGCTTTCCTTTTTCGTGCAGGAGAAGCAGCTCGGCACGGCCAATGCGGTGCTTGCGGCCCGCGAGGCCATTGCGCGCGGCCATGACGACGTCCTGGTGATGTTCGGCGATACGCCGCTCATCGACGCGGATGCGCTGCTGGCCATGCGCGCCGCCCTGGCGCAAGGCGCCGCGGTCGCCGTCATGGGCTTCCGCACGGAAAATCCCACCGGTTATGGCCGCCTTATCGAGAAGGATGGCAGCCTCGTCGCCATCCGCGAGGAGAAGGACTGCACCGACGACGAGCGCCGGATCCGCTTTTGCAACGGCGGCATCATGGCGATTGCAGGCCGCCACGCGCTGGCGCTGCTCGACCAGGTCGGCAACGAAAACGCCAAGGGCGAATATTATCTGACGGACATCGTGGAAATCGCCGTTCGGCAGGGCCTCGCCGTCCGCGCCGTCGAAGCGTCCTTCGAGAACGCGCTGGGCGTTAACAACCGCGTGGAGCTTGCGCAGGCCGAGGCGATCTGGCAGGGCCGCCGGCGCGAGCAACTCATGCGCGAGGGCGTGACCATGATCGCGCCCGAGACGGTGTTTCTGTCCTTCGATACCGAGATCGGTCCCGATACGGTAATTGAGCCCAACGTCTTCTTCGGTCCCGGCGTGAAGGTGGGCGCGGGCGTCACCATCCATGCCTTCTGCCATTTCGAGCAGGCGACGATTTCCGCCGGTGCCGAGATCGGGCCCTACGCCCGCCTGCGCCCGGGAGCGGAGATCCAGAACAAGGCCAAGATAGGCAACTTCGTCGAGGTCAAGAAGTCCGTGGTCGAGGTGGGCGCCAAGGTCAACCACCTGTCCTACATCGGCGACACCACCGTGGGCACCAAGGCCAACATCGGCGCGGGCACCATCACCTGCAACTATGACGGCTTCAACAAGCACCGAACGGTGATCGGCCCGGGCGCCTTTGTTGGTTCCAATTCCTCGCTCGTCGCGCCGGTGACGATCGGGGCAGGTGCCTATGTGGGCTCGGGCAGCGTCGTCACCAAGGACGTTCCCGACGATGCGCTCGCCGTCGCCCGCGGACGCCAGGTGAATCTGGAAGGCCGCGGCAAGGCCCTGCGCGAGCGCCTTGCGCGGGAAAAGGAAGAGAAGACCAACGCGGCGGGGAAGAAGTAGGTCCCCTCCATCGCGAGGTGGCGCGGCCTTCGATTCCGTCCTGTCTGTCCAGGAAGTGGTAGGAATGGGCTGCGAAACGGAGCCCCGCCCGGCATTGGCCGGGCAACCCTTCACAGTCCCTTGCGCTCCATTGCCTCCTCAAGGCCGGGCGGGACGTCGATGCCGAAGACGTCCTGCAGCACGGCCCGCACTTCTGCGGGCGAGGTGAATTCCTGCTGGGACGCGTTCTCCCCATGCCGGTTGAGCCGGCGGTTGAGCAGCGCATGGCGCCCGCCGGGCACTGGCCTGGCCGCCATCAGTGCATTGACGAAGGCCGACTGCGGGTGCGTCGAAAGGTAGTAGTTGGTGATCTCGTAATCGGCGAGCCGGTGTTCGTCGAGGTCGAACCGGTAGACCGCCCGCCAGTCATTGCCGATGCGTGCCAGCAGGATCCAGTAGCCGCCCGCCCGCTCGAGCCGGAACGTCTCGTGCGGCGTCGGCTGCTCCGTCCCTCCTTCGAGCCGCAGCGGCGCGGTGAGCGTGATGCCCCCGAAGCCCACGTCGGCAATCCAGACCGCTCCGTCCATTTCAATCCGCAGCAGCATGTGCGTGCGCGGTCTGACCTCGCCCGCCGGATAGTTCCACATCACGCGGGCCGCTAGACCGGTGACCCGGAAACCGAGGGCTGTCAGCACGTGCATGAAGAGGGTGTTATGCTCGTAGCAGTATCCACCGCGCCGGGATCCGACCAGCTTGGCCTGCAGCGAGGCGAGGTCCAGCCGCACCGGCCGACCCAGCAATGAGTCGAGGTTCTCGAAGGGAATCGCGAGCGGATGCAGAAGATGCAGCGTCTTCAGCGTCTCCAGCGTGGGTTCCGGCGTTCCCGAAAATCCGATGCGGCGGAAGTAGGCGCCGAGATCGAAGCAGGCATCGAGATCAATGTTGCCCACAATCATAGTCTCCTCCTCTGGGCATTTTTTGCACGTCCGCGCAGCGGCGACAACCGTCTGACGCGCTCACACGGACTTGTGCCCAGGGGAGGGGGACCGGGTCATTTGGGGCTTGCCCGGTTCGCAAAAACCGCTTCAATGGTACGAATACTGTTTTGATGGGTGACTATGCTGCCGGGGTTGGCGACCGGCCCGGGTCGGGCGAGGCGGCATGGGATCACTGCGACTGGTAAGGATCATGACGATAAAGACAGAAAAGAATTCAACGGCCCTGAAACCCCGTCACGAGGTCATGCCGCTTCTGGTGGATGTGGCAATGGGCCGTGCCACGGCGGATCTGGTGATCCGCAACGGCCGCTGGGTCAACGTGCATTCGGGCGAGATCATTCCAAACACGGACCTTGCCATCGTGGCGGGCCGCTTTGCCTATTGCGGGCCGGATGCGAGCCACACGATCGGCGAGAACACCGAGGTCGTCGACGCTGGCGGACGCTATCTCGTGCCTGGCCTGTGCGACGCGCACATGCACGTCGAAAGCGGCATGGTGACAGTCACCGAGTTCTGCCGCGCCGTTATTCCCCACGGTACGACCAGCATGTTCATCGATCCGCACGAGATCGCCAACGTGCTTGGCATGGAGGGTGTACGCCTGATGCACGACGAGGCCATGGCGCAGCCCGTCAACGTCTATGTCCAGATGCCCTCCTGCGTGCCCTCAGCACCCGGACTGGAGAATGCCGGCGCTATCCTTGGTGCGGACGACGTGGCCGAGGCCATGACCTGGCCGAACATCATCGGCCTCGGCGAGGTGATGAACTTCCCGGGCGTGGCCATGAACGATCCCACCATGGTGGGAGAGATCGCCGCCTCCATGAAAGCCGGCAAGACCATCGGAGGTCACTACGCTTCGCCGGATCTCGGGCTTGCCTTCCACGGCTATGTCGCCGGCGGCCCGGAGGACGACCACGAGGGCACCCGTATGGAGGACGCCATCGCCCGCGTCCGCCAGGGCATGAAGGCCATGCTGCGCCTGGGCTCGGCCTGGTATGACGTGGCCACCCAGGTCAAGGCGATCACGGAGGAGGGGCTCGACCCGCGCAACTTCATCCTCTGCACCGACGACAGCCACTCCGGCACGCTGGTGAACGATGGCCATATGGACCGCGTCGTCCGGCATGCGATCGCCCAGGGGCTGAAGCCGGTGACCGCGATCCAGATGGCGACCATCAATACGGCCGAGCATTTCGGCCTTGCGCGCGAGCTGGGCTCGATTGCCCCCGGTCGTCGCGCCGACGTACTGATCGTCTCCGACCTTGCCACGATGGCAATCGACGAGGTCTACGCCCGCGGCCGCCTGCTCGCCCGCGACGGCAGGCTCGTCGCCGACATCCCCGCGTGGGACTATCCGGCGAGCGCCAAGAACACGGTGAAACTTGGCAAGTCGCTGTCGCCCGAGGACTTCGACATTGCCGCTCCCGAGGGCGCCAACAGCGTCCGGGCGCGCGTCATCAACATCATCGAGAATCAGGCCCCGACGCGCGCGAGTGTTGCCGAGCTCAAGGTCGAGAACGGCCTCGTCACCATGGACCGCGGGAACGACATCTGCCAGATCGCGCTGGTCGAGCGCCATCGCGGCACCGGCACGGTGGTCAACGCCTTCGTTTCCGGCTTCGGGTACACGAAGGATTGTGCGCTGGCCTCCACCGTCGCGCACGATTCCCACCACATGCTGGTGGTCGGCACCAACAAGCGTGACATGGCGATTGCGGCCAACCGCCTCAACGAAGTGGGCGGCGGCGTGGTCCTGATTTCGGAGGGCAGGGAGCTTGCTCTGGTCGAGCTGCCGATTGCCGGTCTCATGTCCGCCGAGCGGGCGGAGATCGTGGCCGAGAAGGCCTCGCGCCTAACGGAGGCCATGCGCGAAATGGGCTGCACGCTCAACAACGCCTACATGCAGCACTCGCTGCTGGCGCTGGTGGTGATCCCCGAGCTGCGCATCTCCGACATCGGCCTGATCGACGTTACCACCTTCCAGAAGGTCGATCTGTTCGTCTGATCCGGCACGGATGGGTTGGTCACGGGAGCTCCGCCCGAATTGCGCCAGAACAATGCCCCCGACCGTTTTCGTGCTTCAATGGAAAGCCGGAACGGTCCGGCAGCCCTCGGGGGAAACGCCTTTGCCGCCTACGGTAGTCTGGCGCAAACGGAGATCTGGATCGCTCCCCGGTTTTGTCCGATGCTTGGACGACTCGAGCCGGACAGGGGGGCTTCCGTTCCGGCAAGCCCGCACCTGATCGGGGACAGTCCGCAGGCTGGCCCGTCGTCTGTCCCCACCCGCTTGTCCGGTCACCTCAGGCATTCATCTTCGAGAGAGCTCTCATGACATCACCACGTCTGTTCACTCCGATCGAGATTGGCAAGCTGAAGCTGGCCAACCGCATCGTCATTGCGCCGATGTGCCAGTATTCGGCCGAGAACGGCTGCATGACCGACTGGCACACCATTCACTACGGCAACCTCGCGCTCTCCGGCGCGGGCGCCCTCACCATCGAGGCGACCGCCGTGGTTCCGGAGGGCCGCATCACTTATGGCGACGTCGGCCTCTGGGATGATGCGACCGAAGCGGCGATGGGCCGTGTTCTGGACTCCATCCGCCGCTGGTCGGACATGCCGATCGTCATCCAGCTGGCCCATGCCGGACGCAAGGCTTCCACCGAGAAGCCGTGGCTTGGCGGTCACCAGCTTGCGCCGAATCATCCGAACGGCTGGCAGACGGTCTCCGCCTCCGCGCTGGCCTTCAAGGAGGGGGACAACCCGCCGGTGGCGCTGGACAGGGATGGTCTTGCCCGCGTGCGCAACGCCTTTGCCGATGCGGCCCGCCGCGCAGCTCGTCTCGGCATTGACGCCATTCAAATCCACAGCGCCCACGGCTATCTTCTGCACCAGTTCCTGTCGCCCCTGTCCAACCGGCGTGACGACGAATATGGCGGCAGCCTCGAAAACCGCATGCGCTTCCCGCTGGAGGTGTTTGACGCTGTGCGTGACGCCTTCTCGGCAGACCGGCCGGTTACTGTGCGTGTCTCCGGCACCGATTGGGTGGAAGGCGGCTGGGATATCGAGCAGACCCTCGAATATGCAAAGGCGCTGGAGGCGCGCGGCTGCGACGCCATCCACGTGTCGAGCGGCGGTCTGGATCCGCGCCAGCAGTTCTGGGTCGGCCCGAACTATCAGGTCCCGCTCGCCCGTGCTGTGAAGCAGGCCACCAGCATGCCCGTGGTGGCGGTGGGCCTGATCACCGATTACGAGCAGGCGGAGGCAATCATCGGCACCGGCGATGCCGACATGATCGGCATTGCGCGCACCATCCTCTACGATCCGCGCTGGCCGTGGCACGCGGCGGCCCATCTCGGCGCGACGGTGCAGGCTGCGCCTCAGTACCTGCGAAGCCAGCCCCATCGCTATCGCTCGCTGTTCGAGCCGATGAAGCAGAAGGGCTGACGGCCATACAACCGACCGGCCTCATGGCAAGCCTCTCGAACCATGAGGGCGTCGAACCATGATACCGGTCGATGGTGTTCTCCCGGTTGGTGCCAGACTTCCCCTCATGTTTCGGCAGGATCGACATGAGGGGAGAGCTGCCCCGGCCCCGTCTGGGGCCCTCAGAACGGTCGTGACGCCTGCGGCCGTATTCCGTATTCTCTTTAGCGCCGCCAGAACATTGGCGTGAAGATCACGAGCACGGACAGGATCTCGAGACGTCCGAGCAGCATGGCGAAGGCCATGATGAACTTCGCCACGTCGCTGAAGCTTGCGAAACTGTCGTCCGGCCCGACCATGGTTCCGAGCGCCGGACCGACGTTGGTAATGGCCGTCAGAGCTGACGTGACCGCGGTGACGAGATCGATCCCGGTGGCGGCGAGCAGCAGGATGATCGCCGCCCACACCATGAGGAATGCGGCCAGAAACAGCACTACCGCCCGCTGTAGATCTTCCTCCACCGGCCGGTCGCCGTAGCGGACGATCTGGATGGAATTCGGGTAGACCAGCCGCCTGAGGCCGTTGCGCAGGAGTTCGTAGAGGATCAGGAAGCGGTAGGCCTTGATGCCGCCGGCCGTGGAGCCGGAGCAGCCGCCGAGGAACATCGCCAGAAATGCGGCAGCCACGCCGAGCGAGCCCCATTCGCCGTAGTCTTCGGTGAAGAACCCGGTCGTCGTGATGATGGACACAAAGTTGAAGGCCGAATGCGTGATGGCGCTGGCGAACGAGCGGTCGGTGGAGAGTTGCAGGTAGATTGCGCCCAGAATAACGAACAGCAGGATGTAGGTCGCGTAGACCCTGATCTGCGGATCCTTGAGCGCGTCGGCGCGGCCCTTCACCAGGAAGAGGATCAGCACCGGAAAGGGCAGTCCGCCGATGAACATGAAGATGGTGGTGATCCACAGGATCGTCGGGTGGTCGTTGTAGAAGCTCATCGACGCGTCGTGCGTGGAGAAGCCGCCTGTGGAGAGCGTGGTCATGGCGTGGTTGAGTGCGTCGAACAGGCGCATGCCGGCGAAGGTGAAGGCCATGGCGCACAGGAAGGTCAGCATCACATAGATACTGATGAGCGACCGGACGAAGATCGAGAAGCGGTCAAAGGGCTGGTCCTCGACATGGGTCGACTCGATCTTGAAGTACGAGACGCCGCCCACGTTGAGGAAGGGCAGGATGAACAGGCCGAGGGCGATCACGCCGAGGCCGCCCACCCATTGCAGCAGCGAGCGCCACAGCAGGATTCCAGGGGGCATGAGATCCAGCCCGACGAGCACCGTTGAACCGGTGCTGGTGACGGCAGAGACCGCTTCAAAGAATGCGTCCGCCACCCGCAGGTCGAGAGAGGAGGCGATCAGCGGCACGGCTCCGACCACGCAGGACGTAAACCACAACAGGCTTACCAGTATGAAGCCGAAGCGCGTCGACAGCACCGGCCTCGACCCTTGGGTGGCCAGCGCCACGCCTGCCGCGAGCCCGCCGCTGAAGAAGGCGGAGACCGCGAAGACCCGCCAGTCGTCATTCCCGTAATAGAGGTCGACTGCGGACGGAAACAGCATCGCCACGGACAGGTAAAGTGCGAAGATCGAAGCTATGTGGATCGCGGCGCGAACAGCCGTGTACTGCACAGGCAGGTCCTCCAGGGCGCTTCAACATTGATGTGCGCGATCGGTCGAAGACGAGATTCGCGTCACGCAGCACAATATGCGATAGCAAGGGTGTGACTGAAATCAGCGCGATAATCCAGCCGTTGCGTGACAAGGACCGCAGGAATGAACGCTTTTGTTGAGCGCGTGAAGAAGGCCGAAGAGGCCCTGGGCGCATTGTTTCCGCCGACACCCCTCCAGCATAACGCATATCTTTCGCGAAAGACGGGCGCGCACATCTACCTCAAGCGCGAGGATCTGACGCCCGTGCGGTCCTACAAGCTGCGCGGCGCCTTCACCTTCATCCGCAGGGCGCTGGAGGCGGACCAGGGTGTCGAAAGCTTCGTCTGCGCCTCCGCCGGCAACCATGCCCAGGGCTTCGCCTATGCCTGCCGCCATTTCCGCAAGAAGGGCGTCGTCTTCATGCCGGTCACCACCCCGCAGCAGAAGATCGACAAGACGCGGCTTTTCGGCGGTGAGTATATCGAGGTCCGTCTGGTCGGCGACTTCTTCGACGACTGCAACCGCGCGGCGGAAGTCTTCGCTGCCTCGACAACCGCCCTCATGGTTCCGCCTTTCGATCATGAGGACATCATCGAGGGGCAGGCGACCATCGGCCTCGAGCTCGTCCAGCAGCTGGGCGACCGCCTGGACGGCGCGCTGATCATCCTGCCGGTGGGCGGAGGCGGCCTGGCTTCCGGCGTCACTTCCTATCTCAGGGAGGTTGGAGCAGGGTGCGAATTTCTCTTTGTCGAGCCCGCGGGCGCGCCGAGCCTGGCCCGCAGCCTCGAGGCCGGCCGTCGCATCCGGCTGCCGCTGGTCGACACGTTTGTCGATGGAGCGGCGGTGGCCGAAATCGGCAAGGAGCCCTTCCGCCGCCTGAAATCCTTCCCCGCCGAGTCGGTACATCTGGTTCCGGAGAACAGCATCTGTTCCGCCATCATCGACATGCTCAACATCGAGGGCGTGGTGCTGGAGCCCGCCGGCGCCATGTCCATTGACGTGTTGAAGACGCTGCCGCGCGCCAGCATCAAGGGCCGCACGGTGGTCTGCCTGATTTCCGGGGGCAACTTCGACTTCGAGCGCCTGCCTGACGTGAAGGAAAGGGCGCTTCGCTTCGAGGGCAAGAAGAAATACTTCATCTTCCGTTTCCCGCAGCGTCCCGGCGCTTTGCGCGACTTCCTCGGCCTGCTCGGACCGGAGGACGACATCACCCGCTTCGAGTACCTGAAAAAGTCCGCCCGCAACTTCGGCTCGGTGCTGATCGGCATCGAGACCAAGGATGCGAGGAACTTCAAGGGCCTGATCAAGCGTTTTGACGAGTCCGGCTGGGCTTATCAGGATATCACTGACAACGAGACGATCTTCAGCCTGCTGATCTGAGGAAGGCAGCCATATGGGTGAGGTGGCCTATGTCGTTCTGTTCCGAGGCGTCGGCGGTGCCACGCTACTGCCGGTAAGGGAGCTGCGCGCCCATCTGGAAGAAGGCGGCTTCCGCCATGTCTCGACCTATATCAACTCCGGCAATGCGGTCCTTGCGTCCCCCATGGCAGAGGGCGAGGTGGCCGAGCACGTGACGGCTATCGTCCGCGCCTGCATGGGCTTTGACAAGCACGTCTTTGTCCGCTCGCTCGCTGATTGGACCGCCTCGATCGAGGCGAACCCGTTCGTCAAGGCGGAGGCTGAGCCTACGAAGCTCCACCTTTACACGCTGGAGCGTGAGCCCGAGCCGGAGGCGGTTGCGCGTCTGAAGGCGAGGGCCAAAGGGACAGAGCGTTTCGCCGTGAGGGGCAGGACACTCTACCTTCATACGCCGGACGGCATGGGAACGTCTCTTTTCGCCCAGAAGATCGAGCCTACGCTGGGACTTGCCGCCACGGCGCGCAACTGGCGGACGGTTTTGAAGCTTGGCGAGATGCTGAGAAAGATTCCGCTGCTGAAATAAATCGTTTGCTATTTGCTTCCCTCTGGCCCATATGTGCGTCAGGCGCATGGGCCGGCTGTCCGGCTTTCTCCGCAATGGGACTGGTTGCGCTTGCCTCCCGCGGCCTTCGAGTCCGGGAAAAGGTTGCGGAAGGGCCGCAGCCGCGACAGCGCAGCCGTGCGGGATGACCCGCCGCCTTGTCGTTTCAGAAGAAAAATCCGTTTGGCGGGTTGCGCCCCGCCGCACCAGCAGCGTGCATTGTCGCACGCGCAAGAAAGAGACCATTTTGACGAATACAATCGAAGCAGCTCGCACCGGGTTCGCCACCCTTGGCATTTCCGGCATGCTGCTGAAGGCGCTCGAAAGCGCCGGCATGACCGAGCCGAAGCCGATCCAGGCCGAGGCAATTCCCCACGCTCTGGAGGGCCGCGACATTCTGGGCCTCGCCCAGACTGGCTCCGGCAAGACGGCCGCCTTTGCGCTGCCGATCCTCGCCCGCATCATTCGTGAAGGCGCCCGCAACAAGCCGCGCACGGCCAAGGCTCTCATCCTCGCACCGACCCGCGAGCTCGCGGTCCAGATCGAGGACGTGATCCGCGCTCTGTCCAGGGGGTCGCGCATTTTCACCGCGCTGGTTCTGGGTGGTGTGTCGCGCGGCGGCCAGGTCCGCCGTCTCGCCCAGGGCGTCGACGTGCTGATAGCCACGCCCGGACGTCTTGCCGACCTGATGCAGGAAGGAGCTGTCACCCTGTCCGAGACCCGCTATCTGGTGCTGGACGAGGCCGACCGCATGCTCGACATGGGCTTCATTCATGAGGTCCGCCGCATCGCGAAGGCGACCCATCCCGACCGCCAGACGCAGCTCTTTTCGGCCACCATGCCGAGGGAGATCGAGTCCCTGGCGGCCAGCCTGCTCAAGCATCCGGTTCGCGTCGAGGTAGCCCGTCAGGGCACCACCGCCGCGGAGATCCGCCAGAGCGTCATCATGGCGCGCGTCAAGCAGAAGCGCGGCGTTCTTGCCGAGCTTCTTTCCGGCGATGCCATGAAGCAGGTGATCGTCTTCGCGCGCACCAAGCACGGCGCCGACCGCGTGGCCCGCGACCTCGAACGCGACGGGTTCGCTGCCGCCGTGATCCACGGCAACAAGTCCCAGAACGCGCGCCAGCGCGCGTTGAACGATTTCCGCACCGGCAGGGCCCGCGTTCTGGTGGCGACCGACATCGCCGCGCGCGGCATCGACGTGCCCGGCATCAGCCACGTGGTCAACTACGACCTGCCGGATGAGGCGGAAAGCTACGTCCACCGCATTGGCCGCACCGGCCGCAACGGCGCCTCCGGCGAGGCCATCACCCTGTGCGATCCGGCCGAGATGAGCCGTCTGCGCCAGGTGGAACGGCTGATTCGCCAGAAGCTCGCCGTCACCCGCGACGTGACCGGTGTTCCGGCGGCCGAGCACGGGACCCGTGCTCCGGCTTCGCGCGGGGCCGGCAATGCCCGTTCCGCCCCGGTCGCGCGAAAGGCCGAAACGGCGGAGCAGGGCAGGGGGCGCGACAGCCGCCCGCACGCGGTTCACGCCCGCGAGGACCGGCAGGCGGCAGGAAAGCCGCGCCAGCGCCGTCGCAATCGCCGTCCGGCCAACCAGGATCAGCGACGCGACACCCGCGCCGCCTGACCCCGTAACGACTTCGATCCCGTCACATGGCGGGGAACTTCGAGAAGTTCCAGCGCCGTCCGGCCCTCCGGGCGGCGTTGCCATATTCCAGTTCCTCTGTGCAGACTCCGCATGACCGTCCCCCCGCAACGAGCATGCCGCTTTCCGAACCGGCCATCCCAACTTATCCGGGACAGGCAGGGCCCTGTGCGGTGCCGTCGGCTGCCTTCCTGTTTCCCGATTCTCGGCCAGCTCCGGGCCGGAAATTATCATCTCATACAAACAACTGGACCTCTGCCGCCGGCAAACTAAAGTACCGCCGTTCGATCTCAGGGGAGGTGAGTCGATGGTCGGGATTGTTGCGCTTACGGCAGCCTACATGCTGTCGCAGTTCTATCGCTCTTTCCTGGCCGTGCTGACCCCCGTTCTTTCTCAGGAGCTGAATGCCACCAACGCCGAACTCTCGATGGCGTCGGGTACGTGGTTCATTGTGTTCGCCCTCATGCAATTCGCGGTCGGCATGGCTCTCGACCGCATCGGGCCGCGGATCACGACGGCTGCGCTGCTCGGCCTCTGCGGAACGGCAGGCGCTCTTCTGCTTGCCGTGGCATCGAGCCCCTGGGCCGTGATCGTCGCCATGGCACTGATCGGCATGGGCTGCGCGCCGGTGCTGATGGCCTCCGTGTTCATCTTTGCCAAGCTCTATCCGCCGAAGCGGCTGGCGACGCTCACCTCGTCCTTCATGGGGCTCGGACTGGTGGGCAGCATCATCGGCACGTCGCCGCTTGCTGCCGCGGCGGAATACTGGGGCTGGCGCGCGGTGATGATTGGCTTTGCCGTCGTCACCCTGGCCTGTGCGCTTCTGATCTACCTGTTCGTGAAGGAACCTCCGCGGGAGCAGGCCCCGTCGACCGATGGCTTTATTCGCGGTTATGTCGAACTGCTGCGGACGCGCTCGATCCTCTTCATCATCCCTATGGCACTGGTCATTACCATTGCCTCCCAGACGATCCGCGGCCTGTGGATGGGACCGTATCTGCATGACGTCTATCACGCCGACCCCGTCGAGATCGGCCAGATCGCCCTCTACATGGCGATCGCTCTTGTGGTGGGCTCGTTCGCCTACGGCCCGCTCGACACCATTTTCCGCACCCGCAAGTGGATCCTGGTCTGGAGTTCCATCGTCACCATCGCCGTGCTCCTCTGGCTGACGATGGAGCCGGAAGCCCCGATGTTCCACCTGATCTCGGCGCTGGTCGTGATCGGCTTTTGCGGCAGTGGCTATGGCGTTCTCCTTGCCCATGGCAAGGCGTTCATGCCCTCCCACCTGATCGGCCGCGGCTCGACGCTTCTCAACTTCTTCTCGATCGGCGGCGTGGGAGTGGCGCAGTTCATCACCGCCGGCATCTACGCGGCCGCAGCCGTTCCGGGTGATCCGGCATGGGGCTATCAGGTCGTTTTCCTGTCCCTCGCGGTGATGATGATCGTGGGGCTGTTGTTCTACCTCTTCTCCGAGGATGCGGCGCCGGTGCGATAAGATTTTGCGCCGGAGCCGACATGCCCGGGATGATGGTGAAAAATAATTTTCAAATGACGTCGATTATCGAATTTTAATGCCAGAAATCGACGCGCCGAAGAAACCCCAACCTTGCCAGCAGGGGGGCCTCTTTCTAGTGTTCGGGCAAAAGAGGATTTCCCATGTATTCGTCTGTACTGGAAGCTATTGGCAACACGCCGCTCATCAGACTGAAACGCGCTTCGGAAGAAACGGGGTGCGAGATCTACGGCAAGGCCGAATTCATTAACCCCGGTCAGTCCATCAAGGACCGCGCCGCTCTCTTCATCATCCGTGACGCGGAGCGCCGCGGGCTCCTGCAGCCGGGAGGCCGCATCGTCGAGGGAACCGCGGGCAACACCGGCATCGGCCTCACGCTGGTCGCCAAGGCCCTGGGCTACCGCACGACGATCGTGATCCCCGAGACCCAGAGTCAGGAGAAGAAGGATGCCCTTCGCCTGCTGGGCGCCGAGCTGATTGAGGTTCCCGCGGTTCCGTACCGCAATCCGAACAATTACGTGCGCCTGTCCGGCCGCCTCGCCGAGCAGCTCGCGAAGACCGATCCCAACGGGGCGATCTGGGCCAACCAGTTCGACAACGTTGCCAACCGCGAGGGGCACCGTGTCACCACGGCCCGCGAGATTTGGGAGCAGACGGGCGGCAAGATCCACGGCTTCGTTGCCTCCGTCGGCAGCGGCGGCACGCTGGCAGGCGTTGCCGCGGGCCTGCGCGAATTCAACAAGGACATCAAGATCGGCCTTGCCGATCCGCGTGGCGCCGCGCTCTACAGCTACTACACGACCGGCGAGCTGAAGTCGGAGGGCGACTCCATCACCGAGGGGATCGGCCAGGGCCGCATTACCGCGAACCTCGAGGGCTTCCGCCCCGACTTCGCCTACCAGATCCCGGATAGCGAGGCGCTGCCCATCATCTTCAGGCTGGTCCAGGAAGAGGGGCTCTGCCTCGGGGGCTCGACGGGCGTCAATGTCGCCGGAGCCATCCGGCTGGCCAAGGATCTCGGCCCCGGTCACACGATCGTGACCATGCTCTGTGACTATGGAACCCGTTACCAGTCGAAGCTGTTCAACCCGACCTTCCTGCGCACCAAGCAGCTTCCGGTTCCGGAGTGGCTGGAGCAGAAGGTCGAGATCGACGTTCCCTTCGAGCCGGTGTGAGTTTGTACTGAACGGTGACCGGGCAAATCTCAGGCAACACTGCCCATGGAAAAAGCCGCGCTCTTTCGAGTGCGGCTTTTTCTGTGACCTCCCTACGGGCCGGGCGTTCACCCCTTCAGCATCAGGTCAAGGTTCTGGACGGCCGCGCCCGAGGCTCCCTTGCCGAGGTTGTCATAGACGGCGATCAGCAGCGCCTGCGCCCGCTTGTCGTTGGCGAAGACATGAAGCCGCATCCGGTTGGTGTTGTTGAACACCTCCGGCTGGATCTCCGGTGAGCGGTCGATGGCCTCGAACGGCGCCACATCCACGACGCTGTCTTCCAGCGAGGCGAAGTGGTCGGCGATCGCCTCGTAGATCTCAGCGCCCTTCGGCACGCGAAGCAGGTGTCCGAGCTGCAGCGGCACCATGGTGATCATCCCCTGCGCGAAATTGCCAACCACCGGCTGCATCAGCGGATCCAGCCCGAGCTTCGCATACTTGCGGATTTCCGGCAGATGCTTGTGGTTGAGCGTCAGCGCATAGGGCAGGTACTCCGGAGCATCTTCGCCCTTGGCCTCGTAATCCTCGATCATCGAACGGCCGCCGCCCGTGTAGCCGGAGATGCCGTTGATGGTGACGGGGAAATCGGCCGGCAGCAGGCCCGCCGTGATCAGTGGGCGCAGCATGGCGATCGGACCCTGCGGCCAGCAGCCGGGATTGGCGACGAAGCGCGCCTTGGCGATGATCTTGGCCTGCTCCCTGTCCATCTCTGGGAAGCCGTACACCCAGCCCTCAGCGGTGCGGTGGGCTGTCGAGGCGTCGATGATGCGCGTGCTGCCGTTCTCGACCAGGGAGACGCTCTCGCGCGCCGCATCGTCCGGCAGGCATAGGATCGCGATGTCGGCGGCGTTGAGATATTCGGCGCGGGCGGCGGGGTCTTTCCGGCGCTCGACGGGAATCGAGATCAGTTCGATGTCGCTGCGTCCCTCGAGCCGTGAGCGGATCTGAAGGCCGGTGGTGCCGTGTTCGCCGTCGATGAAGATTTTTGCCATTGTCGTGCGCCTGTGAAAAAGTCGCGTATCACATGATCCAATCGGCCGGGAAAATCAACCGCGCAGCGCGGCAGAAACGCCTGGAGCGGGCAATTCCGCAGGCCGTGGCCCGTTCACGTCCGCCAATGAACACAGTGTTCACTTTTGCGACAAAGTCGGGCCTTGACCGGAAACCTCCCAGAGAGTTGAAAGCGCGTGGGGGCGGGCGGTTCTATCGTGCTGCAGGATCTGCAGATCGCCGTCGCGCGTCCCGGAGAATTGTGTGTTTGTCAGGACCAGCGTGGCCGGTGCCATGCGGCAACAGTAAGTGCAATAGAACAATAGAAGAATGACTCTCAGGCTGAACATCGTAATCGGAAGCACCCGCCCGGGCCGCGTCGGCCCCGTCATCGGCAATTGGCTCAAGGAATTTGCGGCAAAGAACAGCAAGTTCGCCGTCGAACTGGTTGACCTTAAGGACTTCGATCTGCCGCTCCTGGACGAGGCCAACCACCCGGTTCTGCAGAAGTACGAGCACGAGCACACCAAGCGCTGGGCGGCGAGCGTCGCTTCCGCCGATGCCTTCATCTTCCTCACGCCGGAATACATGTCCTTCCCGCCGGCCTCGCTGGTCAATGCGCTGCAGGTCGTGACGCGCGAGTGGGCCTACAAGCCGGCCGGCATCGTGAGCTATGGCGGCATTTCCGGCGGCCTGCGCGCTGCCCAGGAGCTGCGCCAGCTGGTCGCCAACCTCAACATGCACGCTCTGCCGCAGACGGTTCCGGTCCCGCAGTTCGCCCAGTTCATCAACGATGAGAGCACGTTCGTGCCGAGCGAACCGATCGAGCAGGGCGCCAAGGGCCTTCTGGACGAGCTGTACAAGTGGGCTTCGGCCCTGCAGGCGATCCGTCAGGCCGCCTGACGCGATCCGCACGGAATACAGTTTCAGAAGGGGCCCCTCGGGGCCCTTCTTTTTTGCCCGCAGAAAGCTCTCCTTGCCCGCAGAGATCTCGCGCTGTTTTCTGCCTCGGTTTTCTCGGCTGCGGGCGAAGTTGGGGCAACAAAAAAGCGGGCTTGAAGCCCGCTCTTCTGCAAATTCTGTAGCGCTGGATTAGCGCTTGGAGAACTGGAAGGAACGGCGGGCCTTGGCGCGGCCGTACTTCTTGCGCTCCACCACGCGGCTGTCGCGGGTGAGGAAGCCGCCCTTCTTGAGGACGCCGCGCAGCTCCGGCTCGTAGTAGGTGAGTGCCTTGGCGATGCCGTGACGGACAGCACCGGCCTGGCCCGACAGACCGCCGCCGACGACCGTCGCAACGATGTCGTACTGGCCGACGCGGTTGGCGGCCACGATCGGCTGCTGCAGGATCATCTGCAGAACCGGACGTGCGAAGTACTTGTCGAACTCCTTGCCGTTGACGGTGATCTTGCCGGAGCCCGGCTTGACCCACACGCGGGCGATGGCGTTCTTGCGCTTGCCGGTGGCATAGGCGCGGCCATAAGCGTCGAGCTTCTGCACATGGACAGGAGCGGCCGGCTCAGCGGCCTGCGTCGCGGCGCCCAGTTCCTGGAGTGAATTCAGTTCAGCCATCGGCCTACACCCTTACGTTCTTCTTGTTGAGCGCTGCGACGTCCAGCTTCTCGGGGTTCTGGGCCTCGTGCGGATGGTTCGGGCCCGCATAGACGCGCAGGTTCTTCATCTGGCGGCGGCCAAGAGGACCGCGCGGAATCATGCGCTCGATGGCCTTTTCCAGAACGCGCTCGGGGAAGCGGCCTTCCAGGATCTGGCGAGCGGTGCGCTCCTTGATGCCGCCGATGTAGCCGGTGTGCCAGTAGTACTTCTTGTTCTCGTACTTGCGGCCGGTGAAGACGACCTTGTCGGCGTTGATGATGATGACGTTGTCACCGTCGTCGACGTGAGGCGTGTAGGTCGGCTTGTGCTTGCCGCGCAGGCGGTTGGCAACGAAGGCGGCGAGGCGGCCGACGACGAGACCCTCGGCGTCGATCAGCACCCACTTCTTCGTCACTTCCGCAGGCTTCTGCGAAAAGGTCTTCATGGTGATGCTTCCACTAATCCAATCCTGCGGGCCTCCGCAGGACTTTTCTTGTTGCTTGAACCGATGGCTTGCGCCCTCGAAACGTGACCTAGGTCACGGTTGCGCGCTTATACGTGCACAGCAGCGCCGAGTCAATATCCGCCTGCCGGGCATCGCTCGCGTAAGTCTAGCAAAAACAACGGGTTAATGTTGTGGTATTATTTTACCGCATTTAACGTGCGGTCGGGATCGAATATGTGCCGGTCGCGTGGGCGATGAGGGAGTTGTCGTGGCGCCAGTAGAGAGCCGCGTCGAACACCATGAGCCGCTTGCCGAGCTTGAGGATCCGGCATTCGGCTTCGATGATGCCGGGGCCCGCCTTGCGCATGTAATTGATGTTGAGGTTGGTGGTGACCGCCAGTTCCTCGGGCCCGATGTGGGACAGCGCGCAGCCATATCCGCCGATGTCGGCCAGGGTGAAGAGGGTGGGGCCCGAAACCGTGCCGCCCGGGCGCAGGTGCCGCTCGTCCGCTTCGAGGCGCGCCAGGCAGAAGCCTGGCCTGACGTCTGTGATCGAATACTCGGCTCCGAGCTGCGGGTACACACGGCGCATCAGCGCCGTCACCTCGCTGGCGGAAAGAACAGGTGTCAGGCCGGTGTCAGTTGTCATGTCGCCCTCCCGTGGAAGCCGGAGAATGACCTCTCCCCGGCCGCGATTCAAGCCTCGCCCGAATGGCCGGTGACAAGGCCGGCAAGAAACGGGAGCAGCGGGTTTTCACAGGGCAGGGAGGCGAGAAATCAGATTTCTCTGAAGTGCGGCTGGAGCAAATGAAATTGCTCTTATAAAGCCAATGGCGAAGGAAACGCGCCTTTGCCTGCAATCGGGCGACCGCTATTGATGGGCTCGGCTAAATCGTTTGCTTTGCTACGTCTGCTGTCTGAAGGAGGATTTCGATGACTGAACGCACGCCGGGCTTCAATACGTTGGCGGTCCACGCCGGTGCGAAACCCGATCCCGCGACGGGCGCCCGGGCGACCCCGATCTACCAAACCACGTCTTATGTCTTCAACAACGTTGAGCACGCGGCGTCCCTGTTCGGTCTCCAGGCCTTTGGCAACATCTACACCCGCATCATGAATCCCACCCAGGCGGTGCTGGAAGAGAAGATCGCGGCTCTCGATGGAGGCACCGCTGCGCTCTCCGTCGCCTCGGGCCACGCCGCCCAGCTGCTGGTGTTCCACACCATCATGCAGTCGGGCAAGAACTTCGTTGCCGCCCGCAAGCTCTATGGCGGTTCGATCAACCAGTTCGGCAACGCATTCAAGAACTTCGGCTGGGAGGTTCGCTGGGCCGATCCGGCAGACGTGTCCACCTTCGAGAGCCAGATTGACGAAAACACCCGCGCCATCTTCGTGGAGAGCCTCGCGAACCCCGGCGGCACCTTCGTCGATCTCGAGAAGATCTCCGAGGTTGCCCGCCGCCACGGACTGCCGTTGATCGTCGACAACACGATGGCAACGCCATATCTCGTCCGTCCGATTGAGCACGGCGCCGACATCGTCGTCTACTCGCTCACCAAGTTCATGGGCGGCCACGGCAACTCCATCGGCGGTGCGATCGTGGACGGCGGCACCTTCGACTGGTCGAAGTCCGGCAAGTACCCGATGCTCTCCGAGCCGCGTCCGGAGTATGCTGGCCTTGTCCTGCATCAGGCATTCGGCAACATCGCCTTCGCGATCGCCGCCCGCGTCCTCGGCCTGCGCGACTTCGGTCCCGCCATCTCGCCGATGAACGCCTTTCTGATCCTGACCGGCATGGAGACGCTCGCGCTTCGCATGCAGCGCCACTGCGACAACGCCCTGAAAGTGGCCCAGTGGCTGAAGAACCATCCGGCCGTCGCCTGGGTCTCCTATCCGGGCCTTCCGGAGGATCCGAATCATGCCCTGCAGCAGAAGTATTCGCCGAAGGGCGCCGGTGCCGTCTTCACCTTCGGCTTGAAGGGCGGCTTCGACGCGGGCGTCAAGGTGGTGGAAAGCGTGAAGCTGTTCTCGCATCTCGCCAACATCGGCGACACGCGCTCGCTCATCATCCATCCGGCGTCGACCACGCACCGCCAGCTTTCGGACGAGCAGAAGATCGCCGCCGGCGCGGGGCCCGACACCATCCGCCTGTCCATCGGCATCGAGGATCCCGAGGACATCATCGCCGACCTGGAACAGGCCTTCGCCGCGCTCTGATTTCTTTGGAACGTCCGGGGGTGCGGCCATTGCGCCGCGCCTCCCTCACTTTTCAGTCCGCCCCTTGTTCGGAAGCGCCGGCACCCCATATACGCTGCGCCCTGCGCGAGCCCGGTGTTGGCCAGCCCTGTCAGTAGACCGGGAGCAGGTTTTAACGATAACCAGCCGCGGGCCGATGTTGGCCTTGCGCAACGTGGACAGGGCATCTTATATCGGCTGAAGTGATCGAATCTGCCGCTCATCCGTGTTGCGGTCAGCCAAACAGAAGGTTCTCCCATGGCAAATCCTGTCGAGACTGCCCTCAATCTTGTCCCGATGGTTGTCGAACAGACAAACCGTGGTGAGCGTGCCTATGACATCTTCTCCCGGCTTCTCAAGGAACGCATCATCTTCCTGACGGGCCCTGTCGAAGATGGCATGGCCTCGCTGGTCTGTGCCCAGCTCCTCTTCCTTGAGGCAGAGAACCCGAAGAAGGAAATCGCGATGTACATCAATTCGCCTGGTGGCATCGTGACGAGCGGTCTGGCGATCTATGACACCATGCAGTTCATCAAGCCGCCGGTCTCCACGCTCTGCATCGGTCAGGCTGCGTCGATGGGCTCGCTGCTGCTGACGGCTGGCGCCAAGGGCATGCGCCTGGCGACGCCGAACGCGCGCATCATGGTTCATCAGCCTTCGGGCGGCTTCCAGGGCCAGGCTTCCGACATCGAGCGGCACGCCCAGGACATCATCAAGCTGAAGCGCCGCCTGAACGAGATTTACGTGAAGCATACGGGCCAGGACTACGACACCATTGAAAGGACGCTGGACCGCGATCATTTCATGACTGCGGAGGAAGCGAGAGACTTCGGTCTGATCGACCGGGTCATTTCCTCCCGTGAGGCGGTCGAGGAAAACCCGGGGGCATGACGCGACGGTCGCACTGGGCTTCCTGTCGCGTTACGGTCTCGATTACCGATGATCTCATGCAGATGGAAAGAGACATTAAGGTAATTTTGAAGATCGGGCTCCCTATATAATCCCCAGGGGTTGTTGCCGCGCATTCCAATTTGTGTTTCGTTGGCAATTCGCATCGGGGAACCAAATCCCCCGATCATCGCTCTTCCTGCTAGAATGGGGAGGGCGGCTGGCAAAGACCCGAGGGGCGCGGGTGTACTGAAAGGACGTGTGAGATGAGCAAGATCGGCAACGGCGGCGGCGGAGACTCCAAGAACACGCTGTACTGCTCGTTCTGCGGAAAGAGCCAGCATGAGGTGCGCAAGCTGATTGCAGGCCCGACCGTGTTCATCTGCGATGAATGCGTTGAGCTGTGCATGGACATCATCCGCGAAGAGAACAAGTCTTCGATGATGAAGTCCCGTGACGGCGTGCCGACACCGCAGGAAATCATGGCGGTTCTGGACGACTACGTGATCGGCCAGACTCACGCGAAGCGCGTGCTCTCGGTTGCGGTTCACAACCACTACAAGCGTCTGGCCAACGCCAGCAAGAACAGCGATGTCGAGCTTGCCAAGTCCAACATCCTGCTGATCGGCCCCACCGGTTGCGGCAAGACCCTTCTTGCCCAGACGCTCGCCCGCATCATCGACGTGCCGTTCACCATGGCCGACGCGACCACGCTGACCGAGGCCGGCTATGTGGGTGAGGATGTCGAGAACATCATTCTGAAGCTGCTGCAGGCGGCCGACTACAACGTGGAGCGCGCCCAGCGCGGCATCGTCTATATCGACGAGATCGACAAGATCAGCCGCAAGTCGGACAACCCGTCGATCACCCGCGACGTGTCGGGCGAGGGGGTCCAGCAGGCGCTTCTGAAGATCATGGAAGGCACGATTGCTTCTGTTCCGCCGCAGGGCGGCCGCAAGCATCCGCAGCAGGAGTTCCTGCAGGTGGATACGTCCTCCATCCTGTTCATCTGCGGCGGCGCCTTTGCCGGTCTCGAAAAGATCATCTCCGATCGTGGCCGGAAGACGTCCATCGGCTTCAGCGCCAATGTCGAGTCGCCGGAGGACCGCCGGACCGGTGAGATCCTGCGCCAGGTGGAGCCAGAGGATCTGCTCAAGTTCGGTCTGATACCGGAATTTGTCGGCAGACTTCCCGTATTGGCTACGCTGGAAGATCTGGACGAAGCGGCTCTGATCCAGATTCTGACACAGCCGAAGAATGCGCTCGTGAAGCAGTACCAGCGGCTGTTCGAGATGGAGAACGTGGAACTGACGTTCCATGAGGGAGCTCTGGTGGAGATTGCCCGCAAGGCGATCGAGCGCAAGACCGGTGCCCGTGGCCTCCGCTCCATCATGGAGTCCATCCTGCTGGACACCATGTTCGAGCTTCCCTCGCTGGAGGGTGTTCAGGAGGTGGTGATCTCCGAGGATGTGGTGCACGGCAAGGCCCGTCCGCTCTACATCTACGCGGATCGCGGCAACGAGAAGGGCAGTGTCAGCGCTTGAGGCGTGGCGGCTGAGTCCCTGTGGAGCACCGGCAGTTGCAGCTTGCCTCATCCGAAGGGGGCTGCAATTGAATCCAAGGGTGCTCTTGATCTTGCCACCTGGAACATCCACCTATGGGATGAAAAGTGGCGGTTGTTCAATCCGATTTGGGCGTTGCTGGGGGCAAGCCTTTACAGGGTGAACGAAGCCCGGAATCCAACTGTTCGCGGGCCGGGAAACCGACTGCGACCAAAAAGGCTGACAAATGACGGAAAACCCGAACATTTCTGGCGATACGCTTTTTCCGGTACTGCCTTTGCGCGATATTGTGGTTTTCCCCCACATGATCGTGCCTCTCTTCGTGGGGCGCGAGAAGTCGATCAAGGCGCTGGAAGAAGTGATGGGGGCGGAAAAGCAGATCCTGCTCGCCACCCAGATGAACGCAGCCGATGACGATCCTGCCCCGGGCGCCATTTATGACGTCGGCACCATCGCCAACGTCCTGCAGCTGCTGAAGCTGCCGGACGGCACGGTCAAGGTGCTGGTCGAAGGCGTCAGCAGGGCGAAGATCACCGGCTTCACGCCGCGCGAGGAATTCTACGAGACGACGGTCGAGCATCTAGTTGAGCCGGTCGATGATCCGGTCGAGGTCGAGGCGCTCGCGCGTTCGGTCATCGCCGACTTCGAGAACTATGTGAAGCTCAATAAGAAGATCTCGCCCGAGGTTCTGGGCGCCATAGCTCACATCGAGGATTACTCGAAGCTGGCCGACACCGTTGCGTCGCACCTTGCGATCAAGATCCCCGAGAAGCAGGAGATGCTCTCGACGGTCTCCGTGCGCAACCGGCTTGAGAAGGCCATGGGCTTCATGGAGGCGGAGATCTCCGTGCTCCAGGTCGAGAAGCGCATCCGCAGCCGTGTGAAGCGGCAGATGGAGAAGACCCAGCGCGAGTACTATCTGAATGAGCAGATGAAGGCCATTCAGAAGGAGCTGGGCGAGGGCGAGGATGGCCGCAACGAGATCACCGAGCTCGAGGAGCGGATCAAGAAGACCCGCCTGAGCAAGGAGGCTCGCGAGAAGGCCCAGGCCGAGCTGAAGAAGCTGCAGACCATGTCGCCCATGTCTGCGGAGGCCACGGTTGTCCGGAACTATCTGGACTGGCTGCTCTCGATCCCGTGGAAGAAGTATTCCAAGATCCGCACCGACCTGAAGTATGCCGAGGAGGTGCTGAACGCCGACCATTACGGCCTTGAGAAGGTCAAGGAGCGGATCGTCGAGTACCTGGCTGTCCAGAGTCGGCAGACGAAGCTGAAGGGCCCGATCCTGTGCCTCGTCGGACCGCCCGGCGTCGGCAAGACCTCGCTCGGCAAGTCCATCGCGAAGGCCACCGGCCGCGAGTTCGTGCGCATGGCGCTGGGTGGCGTCCGTGACGAGGCCGAGATCCGCGGTCACCGCCGCACCTACATCGGCTCCATGCCTGGCAAGGTGATCCAGTCCATGCGGAAGGCGAAGAAGTCCAACCCGCTCTTCCTGCTCGACGAGATCGACAAGATGGGCATGGACTTCCGGGGCGATCCGTCGTCGGCGCTGCTGGAGGTGCTGGATCCGGAGCAGAACTCGTCCTTCATGGACCACTACCTCGAAGTCGAATATGACCTCTCCGATGTCATGTTCGTCACGACCGCGAATACGCTGAACATCCCGCCGGCCCTCATGGACCGCATGGAGATCATCCGTATCGCCGGTTACACCGAGGACGAGAAGATCGAGATTGCCAAGCGGCACCTGCTGCCGAAGGCGATCCGCGAGCACGCCCTGAAGGACGGTGAGTTCTCGGTTTCCGAGGATGCGCTGAAGATGGTGATCCGTCACTACACCAGGGAAGCTGGTGTCCGTAACCTCGAGCGCGAGCTGATGAAGCTGGCGCGCAAGGCGGTGACGGAGATCATCAAGACTGGCAAGGAAAAGGTCGAGATCACGACGGAGAACCTCGACAAGTACCTTGGCGTCCAGCGTTACCGCTTCGGCGAGGCCGAGGGCGAGGATCAGGTCGGTGTCGTCACGGGTCTGGCCTGGACCGAGGTTGGCGGCGAGCTTCTGACGATCGAAGGCGTGATGATGCCCGGCAAGGGCAAGATGACGGTCACCGGCAACCTGCGCGACGTGATGAAGGAGTCCATCTCCGCGGCTGCCTCCTACGTGCGCTCGCGCGCGGTGGACTTCGGCATCGAACCGCCGATCTTCGACAAGCGTGACATCCACGTCCACGTGCCGGAAGGCGCGACGCCGAAGGATGGTCCGTCTGCGGGTGTCGCGATGGTCACGGCCATCGTTTCCGTGATGACCGGCATCCCGGTCCGCAAGGACGTCGCCATGACGGGCGAGATCACCCTGCGCGGTCGCGTGCTGCCGATCGGCGGCCTGAAGGAGAAGCTCCTGGCGGCGCTGCGCGGCGGCATCAAGAAGGTGCTGATCCCGGAAGAAAACGCCAAGGATCTGGCGGAAATTCCGGAGAACGTGAAGAACGGTCTGGAGATCATTCCGGTCAGCCGCGTGGGCGAGGTGCTCGAGCACGCTCTGGTGCGCAAGCCCATTCCGATCGAATGGGTTGAGCCCGCCACGTCGTCCGCCACGGTCGAATCTGGCGAGGACGCGGCCGCCCAGGCGATTGCTCACTGACGGCTCATCGGACTTTACCGGATGAAGCCGGCCCCTCGGGGCCGGCTTTTTTTAACAGAAATTGCTCGGAATCCGTGGAATTCCTAGGGTTCAGCCGTTTTTCCAGCTTGGTGAAAGCGCCCGATGTTCCTAAACTGCAGGCCTTGCCCGTGAATCGATTGCGGGCGCCATCAACAGGGGTTTGTTGTTTATGAATAAGAACGAGCTAGTGTCTGCCGTTGCTGCCAAGGCCGGCATCTCCAAGGGCGACGCACAGTCGGCAGTCGACGCCGTCTTTGCCGTGATCACCGACGAGCTCAAGGCGGGCCGTGACGTACGCCTCGTTGGCTTCGGCAACTTCAGCGTGTCTCGCCGGGAGGCAAGCACCGGCCGCAATCCTCAGACGGGCGCAGAAGTTCAGATTCCGGCACGGAACGTTCCGAAGTTCACGGCCGGCAAGGGCCTGAAGGACGCGGTCAATTCGTAAGCATTTCTCCTGCAAGGAGAGGGAAAAAAGGGCCGGGAAACGCCGGCCCTTTTTTCATGCCTATCTTGCGCGGGTCAGTGCAGGATGCTGCGCGAGAACAGGTTGATCACCACGACGCCGGTGAGGATGAGCGCGATGCCGATGATCGCTGGCCCGTCAAGCAGCTGCCGGTAGAACACGAAGCCGGCGAGCGAGATCAGGACGATTCCGAGCCCGCTCCAGATCGCATAGGCGATGCCGATCGGCAGCGTCCGGAGCGAGATCGACAGAAAATAGAATGAGGCGCCGTAGAACAGTGCGGTTGCAAGCGTCGGCCAGAACCGCGTGAACTGCTGTGTGGCGGCCAGGAATGTCGTTCCGATCACCTCGCAGATGATGGCCGCGATCAGCACCGCATAGGCAGAGAAGCTGGAAGTCATGGAAACGTCCTGTGTTGGCACGGCTTACCTATAGCAGGACTTTGCGGTTTTTCGGAGCGCGTTCGGCGTGAAAACACCATCGCATCATTGGCGCGCCGCAGCGGTATGGCGACTGCCCTGGCTCTGACTGCGCGACACTACCGTACTCTTCCGTGGAAAGAACAAGAGCGCGCCGTCTTTTCGGCGTGATGCTCACGCCTTGGCGCGCAAGGCGGCCCGTGCAGTGGCCATTCTCAAGTCTCGACTCCTTTGTCCCCGTGCGTGCGCCTGCCCGTATCCTGCAGCCAGGGCGCAGCCTGACGGAGAAAGGCAATGGAGGGAAATTTCGACAGGGCGCTGTCGCTGGTGCTGAAGCATGAAGGCGGCTTTGTCCAGCACAAGGATGACCCTGGGGGCGCGACCAACAGGGGCATCACGCTGGCCACATACAGGAGGTTCAGGAAGAGTCCGGTTTCGGTCGAGGACCTGCGGGCAATTTCCAACGAGGAAGTGTGGCAGATCTACCGGCAATTCTACTGGGACGTCATTCGCGGCGACGATTTGCCGTCGGGTATTGATTACGCCGTGTTCGATTTCGGCGTGAACAGCGGCCCCGGCAGGGCAGCCCGTTTTCTGCAGCGGATCGCCGGTGTCTCTCAGGACGGCGTGATCGGCCCCATCACCCTGGCTGCCGTGCGCGCGCTGCCGCCGGAGCAGCTGATCACGACCCTGTGCAATGAGCGTCTTTCCTTCCTCAAGCGGCTCCCCACCTGGCACGTCTTTGGCAAGGGCTGGGGAAGGCGGGTCGAGGATGTGCGCCGCGAAGCACTGGCGATGGCGGAAACGCCCGCAGCGTCGGACAGTGAGGAACCCGCCCGGCCGGTCGCAGCCTCGCCCGCCGCTGGCGAAGTCGACGGGCAAGAGCCTTCTGTGGAAGCAGCGGCCTCGCCCGACGGGGTGGTTCCGGGGACCATTGCGGTTGCGTCATCGCCCGTGTCCTCGTCTGCCGCTTCCTCCGGGCCCGGAACTGAATCCGCAAGGGAGTCCACGCCGCTCTCTCCACCGCCTTCCGCGCCATCGCCCGCATCCGGCAGACATCCGGCACCTCTTGCGGTGATGGCGGGCATTGCCGCAGCCGTTTTGGTGAGTGTGGCGGGTGCGCTGACGTATTTCTGGAACCGGATCCTGGCTTTGTTTGGAGGCTGATATGTGGGATCGCATTTGCAAGTTTTTCCATGACAGCGAAACGATTTTCTGGGCGCGCCTGCAGACCGTGATTGGCACCCTTGCCGTGATGGCGACCTATACCGACACGTCTCTCGTCACCCCGTTGCTTCCGGCAGAAGCGTTGCCCTGGTTCCTGTTCATCAATGGCGTGGCGACCGAATACCTCCGCCGCAGAAGGTCGGACATCTGATGGTGGAGGCACTGTTCTATCTGATCACTGCCGGACTGGCTGTCCTTGGCCTTGGCGCCCTGTGGGCGAAGGCGGAGAACGCTGGCAAGGCGAAAGGGGAGGCAGAATATGCCAGGCGTCGTGAGGAGGAGCTTGCGCGGATCATTCGTTCTGGTGCTGCCCGTCCTTCTGGCAGCGTGCGAGACGACCCCTTCAACCGGGACAATCTCGAATGAGGTGTGTCTGATCTGGCGGCCGTTGACCTACTCGGCCCGGGGCGACACGCCCGAGACCGTTGAACAGGTTCGCGCCCACAATGCCCGTCGGCAGGCCTATTGCGAGCATAGGCCGCCGGCGGCGCTGGCGCCTATTCTTTCGGTGCCCATTGATGGATGCTTCCAATGGATGCAGCCAGTGTGAGCGTGCTCGCCGCGTGCTTTCCTTCTTGTGCTTTGACATTTACCCCGAAAGTTTTTTGATAAACTTTTCACATTCCGCCATTTGCATGGTGGCCGGAAGGCGTTGGTAATCGAGTGGTGGGTACAATACTTGAGAGCGGATCTGTACTTCGTTCCCGAAGCAGGTGAGGCCGCCAGGGCGGTGAGGCAGCTGGACTGGTCGGCGACCCCGCTGGGCCCGCCGGAAGGCTGGCCTGTGCAACTCAAGACGGCAGTTCAGATCATGCTGGCGTCTTTGTTCCCCAAGGCGGTGATCTGGGGACCGGATTACACGACCATCTACAACGATGCGTTCCGGGCGATCATCGGCGAAACGTCCGGGTGGATGGGCAAGCCACTTGACCAGATCTGGAAGGATGCCTGGGACGAACTGGGTCCCATCACACGAAAGGCCTTTGAAGGCGAAGCCACCTACATCGAGGACTATCCGCTGCTCGTCAGCCGCTTCGGCCATTTGGAGCAGTGCTATTTCACCTTCTGCTACAGTCCGATCCTGGACAGCGACGGCCGTGTTGGCGGCGTGATGAACACGCTGATCGAAACCACCGGCAAGGTGGAGGCGGAGCGCAACGCGAAGCTTATCAACACCGAACTCGCTCACCGTATCAAGAACACCTTCAGTATCGTTCAGGCGATTGCCACCCAGACATTCAGGACGGATGGCGAAAGCGAGCACCTGCGCAGCTTCGGCAGCCGGCTGCATGCGCTGGCCAATGCCCACGAGGTGCTGCGCATGGGCCGCAATTCGAGCGGCTCGATAGAGAACATCATCGGCGGCATCACCGCGTCGCTGGGCGTGGAAGACCGGGTCCACATGGAAGGGCACCCGATCACGATTGGCCCCAAGGGCGCGCTGTCGATGTCACTGGTGGTTCACGAGCTGATGACCAATGCCATGAAATACGGCTCGCTTTCGCAGCCGGAAGGCATTGTCACCATCTCCTGGAAGAGCGGCTGGCAGGACGGCGAGCCGACGCTCTATTTCTATTGGGAAGAGACGGGCGGGCCGCGCGTGCGCCAACCGGCGGCTAAGGGTTTCGGTTCCCGCCTGATTGAAATGGGCCTTCTGGGAACCGGTGATGTCCGGATGATCTACTGGCCGGAGGGCCTTCAGGCCGTCATGACGGCGCCGCTACGTCAGATCCAGAGCGAGGGGCGTCTGGACACGGCCGAGGGCACGTAGGCAAGCCTGCCGGGCGGGTTTCTGCCTGGCTGACCGAAACGCAACGGGACGATGCGGAACAGGCTGGCGTTGCGCATCCAGCCCGCCCGCGCCGACCGGATTTCTCCGGTCAGCACATGTCCTCCTGGCCGCCGCTTTGGTTGTCGCAGTTGCCCGTCGGACCTTTTTCGGGCCGCCGCAACGCGGGCGCCATGCGGACCGTCACCGCGACTTTTGGTAAAGCTTTGTCGCGATCTCGAACATTTCCTCCGGCGCGTAATCGGGTGTGAAGGCTGACGGTGTTCCCACGAGGTCGTGGATCTTGCCGCCGTCCGGCATGCCGTCGATCACCTCGAGTTCACCGGGCGGATCGGAGGGCAGGGCGGTCTCGCCATTGCCCCAGATGCCCGCCATTTCCTTGTAGTCGGACGGGCTGAACGTGTAGAGCCGCCGGTGCGATCCCTCCGCCAGATATTTCTGGCACTCGGGGATCTTGTCGAGGGGAATGTTGGGCGTCGGCAAGAACTTGTCCAGGTCCACGCCCGTGATCTTCTTGAGCGCCAGCGCATAGGCATGCGCATGAACCGAGCCGCGCACCAGGAGATAGCCGCAAACCTCCCGACCCGTGGGATCGCTCAGGCTCTCGTAGACACGCAGCTTGTGGAGCCGTGCCCCGCATTCGAGATGGAAGTTGTGCAAGAGGTCAACGATCACGTTACCCGTCGTGGTAACCATGTCGGCGTTCCAGCTCATGGCGTTGCTGTTGATCGGCATGGAGCCGCCGGCGTGTGAAAAGAACGATCCCGCCAGCCGCATGTCCTTCATGACCTCGAACGGTGCGCCGGAAATGTCGCCGCCGTCACCGGTGTCGTCCGCGTTGCTGTCGGGGCCGTTGGCCAGCATCGCGACGCCGTTGCTCACCAGCTCCACATGTCCCAGTTCCTCCGCCGTGATGGCGGCCACCAGGCTGTAGAATGGCCGCAGTTTGCTTTTTGACCGGAAATTGAAGCTCTGGAAGAGATAGTTGCCCAGGGTGGACATCTCTCCATACTTTCCGCCGAGCAGCTCCTGCAGGGCTGCGGCGGCATTCGGGTCCTGCCTCGTCGGGGCCGGCAGTTCAACCTGCAACTTGTCTACGCGCAAGAACATGGGTCACCTCCTCAATGCCCCCGCCGCGCATATCGAACTGAAGAAGGGCGAGATGGTTCCAGAGCGCGCGGATGCTATTCGCTTCGGCTCGGCTGATGCCGCGCGGGACGGGCTACGGCTGGAGGAACCGACGGTTCGCAACGGCGGCGGTTTGACCCGCCGGGAGGCATGGTTCCGCTTTCCGATGTTCGGTTTCCGGCTCCGCAAGGTCTGGTGGTTGGACGCCTAACGGCTTCGGATTTCGGCTCCCTGCAGGAGCCCTTGGAGATGCTGGAAATTGGGAAGGGGCCGCAGCGACTGCCCCAATGACGAGGGGAAATGCAAAGAGCCGGGGAGCCGCTGCAGGTGTCTGTCTTTCACACGCCCCGCCGTGCCGCACTGATGCAGATCAAAAGGAAAAAGCTTTCTTCCTGACGGCGCGCAAGTGGCATTCCGGCGGGCCGGAAAAGCGAAGGCACATGCCTGCCCTGAACCGGTTCATGTCATGCTGGGAGGTTGGCCGGTTCGGCGGGACTGCCTGCGTCCGACCGGTTTTCCGGTGCGGAGGCTTCGAAATAAAGGGACAATTGAGCAAGGGAAGGCAATTCACCGTCGCCCCGGATTGACGGTGAATTGCTTGGCGCCGCGTTACGGACGGACGGCGATCACTTCGATTTCAACCAGGTAGCCTGGATTGGCGAGGCCAGCCACCTGGAAGACCGAGCGGGCCGGCAGGTTCGGCTGTTCCTCGGTGCCGAAGAACTGCGTGTAGCCTTCCATGAAACCGGCGAAATCCATCGTGCCTTCCTTGGCCGGATCGCCGACCAGGAACACCTGCATCTTCACGACGTCGCCCATCTTGAGGCCGAGGTCGGCCAGGGTCTTTTCGATCGACGTGAGGACGGAGACCGTCTGGGTCTTGGTGTCGCCATAGGCTTCGATGCTGTTCTTGTCCGCCGACTCGTTGACGCGCGGGGGAACCGCGCCGCTGACGTAGACGGTGGTCTTGTCGGCCTGCACCTCCACGGCGCGGGCGATTGGGAAGGTTGAGTTCGGCGTCTTGTGGCGGATGACGTCCTCGGCCATCGCTCCCGAGGTGGCGAGAAGTCCGGCGGCAATGCCGGCGGCACCAATCAGATACTTGATCATGTCGAAACTCCTGAGGATCACCTGAAACGTGATGGGTAAGGGCGGCGCCGCGTCGGGGCGCCGCCGGGACCGCGGTTAGCGGTGAGCTGCGACTTCCTCGGCAGTCACCTCGGTGGTGTAGACGTTGCCGAAGTTCGTCCGGATGTAGTTGACCACTGCCGCGACCTGCTCGTCGGACATCATCCTGCCGACCGGCGGCATGCCCTTGAGGCCGTTGATCAGCACGAAGACCGGATAGCTGGCTTCCTCGAGATTCTCGTTGTTGGCAAGCGACGGATAGACACCCGCGCCGGTTGCGCCTTCGCCGGAAGGCATGTGGCAGGCGGCGCAGACGCTGGCGTAGAGTTGCTCGCCCGTCGCGGCGCCGAACTGCCGGCCCTCGCTGAGGGTGATACCTGCCGAATCCGCGCTCGCGACGGAGGTTGCCAACATCAGCGCGCCGGTCATGCCCAGCATCAGTCTGGAAATCTTCTTCATGCTCGTTTCCCTCACATATCGCTGGATTAGCCGGCCATCACGCGCTGATGCAGGCGGGTAATGGCGTCGAGTGACGAGAGGATCGCGCCTTCCATCCAGGCGGGCAGGTAGGAGGCGTGTTCGCCGGCGAGCACGATGCGGCCGTCGATCTCGCAAAGGTTCTTGTAGTGCTCCTTACGTGCCTCGTCCGACCAGTCGCCCGCGCAGCCCAGCGTGAAGGGCGAGCGGTGCCATGCCCAGGAGATGCCGTTCTCGAACTCCTCCTTGTACTGCGGATGGATCTGCGCGCCGTACTCGACGCACTTGGCGACGCGCTCCTCCGGCGTCATGGCGGTGAACTCGTAGGAGTTCGGGCCATTCCAGGTGTAGCAGCCGAGCACCACGCCCTTGCCGGTCGATAGGTAGTCGTTGCTCGGGTAGGAGATCTGGCGGATCGGCAGGTCGGTGTAGCTGATGCCGCCGAAGATATGCTCGTCCTCTTCCCAGAAGCGGCGCTTGAACTGCAGGCCCACCTTCACCGACGAGGCATAGGGGACGGCCCGGATGGCCGCGGCCATGGCATCGCCGACGTTCATCTCGATCTGGCTGAGCACGGTCAGCGGGATGGTGCACACGCACCAGTCGGCCGAGACCTTGTTGACCGTGCCGGGCTTGGTCGTGTCCTCGTAGTAGGCGGTGACGCCGCTCTCGTCCTGCTCGATCTTGATGACCTTGGCGTTGTAGGTGATCAGGTCGCCGACCTCGCGGGCGAATGCCTTGCCGATCATGTCCATGCCGCCGGCGGGCTGGAACATGGTGGTCTGGAACTCGTAGTTCGCGAAATTGCCGAGCGAACGCCAGAGACCGGAGTTCAGTACGTCGGAAAGCGACAGCGGCGTGCTGGGAATGGGCTCGCCCGAGAGGCCGCCGCCCGGATCCTTCTTGAACCCGCGGAACTCGCTGTTGCGGACGCTTTCCTTGTACTTGTAATCGTTGTCGAGGATGCCCCAGCTCTTCAGCGCCTGCAGGAGGATTTCCTGGTCCTCCTTGGTGACTTCCTCGTCAAGCGCACCCTTCTGGGTGGTCTTCGCCAGGAGTTCCGAGACGTGACCTCGCAGGTCCGTCATGATGTCACGCACCCGCTGCGGCTTGCCGCCGAACGCCTTCGTGTTGTGTAGGAAGGCGTTGCGGTTCAGCTGCTGGAACGGCTCGAGCTTGACGCCGAGGCGGCGGCAATAGTCGAGCAGCGCATGGTGATGGTACGGGATGCGCCAGGGGCCGGGATTGATGTAGAGGCCCTCGTCGAATTCGCACTTCTGCGTGTAGCCGCAGAGTTCGGTCACCACGTCGCCGCCGCGAATGGTCCAGTTGCGGCCGCCCGGGCGGTTGTTGAATTCGAGGATCTGCACCTTGTAGCCGGCCTGGCGCAGTTCGAGCGCAGCCGTCATGCCGGCGAGGCCGGCGCCGAGAATGAGCACCGAGGCGCCTTTAGGGTCGCCCTCGAGCTTGATGGGTCCCTTGTATCCGGATTCCTGGGCAAAACCCAGGTTCGTCATGGCGTGGTACATGGCCGCGCCGCCTGCCGCGACGCCGATCATCGCAAGCAGATCGCGCCGGTTCATGCCTTTGGTCTTGCTGAGCTTTTCCATTTAGCACCCTCTTAACGAACAGCCAGGTCGGAGCGTTCTTGGGAGGATGGTTTCCCCTCTGGACTGTTCTGGTCTGAGCCTATCGGGCAGTGAAAAACTCCGTCAATCATGATTTGATGAAAATATGTGCGACAATATATGCATGATTAAAAAGTAGGCATACATGCTCGCGCCGACGGCAAGTGGAGATGTTTATCGGGATTTGTTGCGTACACCTAAACGGTCGCATGCTATTGATAACTTGGAAGAAGTGTCAGGACTGGCGTGCCCGCGTTGTGGGCATCCGGCTTCGCTCCGCTTGTGGATGAACACGGGTCGGCAGGTTGGCTGAAGCTTGGGATCGCAACCGCCAATTGATGGTGCTGCACAGGGGCTCACCCGCCTGCGAGATGGGGCGTGCTCCGGTGAAGAGATGTGCTTCTGGCGCGGACATGTCGCTTCCGTCATCGTGTCGGCTCGCGGTCCCTTCTTTCGTCCCGTCGTCAGGTTGGGATCCCTGTCTGATTCGGAATGCGTCTGTGGATCGAAGGCTGGCGCCGGCGAAGAAGCGCGACGGCGATTAAACTTGCCCTTAATGCCACTTCGGCGCTGCGGTCTTTCGTGGCCGGTGATCGGGACAAACGGCAGGAAGAAAAGAGCAAGAAGGGAACGGCTTGCCCCGCACCTAGTTCCAGGCCGCCCCGCACCTGCAATAAAGTCAACGGCTTAGGGTATGGGTGGTGGGCGATGAGAGACTCGAACTCCCGACATCCTCGGTGTAAACGAGGCGCTCTACCAACTGAGCTAATCGCCCGCCGCGCGCAGAAGGCTGCGCCAGCTATAGTGACGACCCTTTAGGCATTTCCGCCCGGAACCGCAAGGGGAAAAATCGCTTCCACAGGTTCGGAGGGCTGAACGCGAAAAAGTGCGCGATCCTGCTTGACCCCTGTTGACACGAATCTCGTTAGCCACTAATTGAGCGCCATCGCTTCGGAACGAACCGAGGCGGTGAAGCGCGGGTGTAGCTCAGTCGGTTAGAGTGCCGGCCTGTCACGCCGGAGGTCGCGGGTTCGAGCCCCGTCACTCGCGCCACTTTCTCTCCGAGAAGTCTTCTCCATAGAAATCCCCCTTGAAGAGACTATATTCGTTCCGCGGCGGTTGAACCGCCCTGATGCCAGCCGTTCGCATTGCTCGTGCGATGTCGGCCGCTTGCGCTCGAGGCGATTCCCGCTTTGTGGGAGCCTACGGGAACGGGTAGGCAAACCCCGGTCAAGGGAGCGGACGGCGAGGGATGTTCAGCGTCCCGCGATTTTCGTGGGGAATTGTTTGTGATGGCTCCCAACCATTTGACACGAATCTCGGAAGGCTCTAAACGGTCGCCGTCGCTGCCGGTTGTGGCAGCTGCGCGGGTGTAGCTCAGTCGGTTAGAGCGCCGGCCTGTCACGCCGGAGGTCGCGGGTTCGAGCCCCGTCACTCGCGCCATTTCTCTCTCTGCACAAGGCACATGAGTTCGATCGCCGGTGCCCGACCGATGGGGAGGACAGGGAACGCGGGTCCGCTGTCGGTGCGCAGCGCCCTCGCTGCAAGCCTTGCGTCCGATCGTCAATAACGCCATATCGTGGCTGCGGCACACGCCGGAAACAGTGCTTTTGAACGGACCTGGATTGCTGATTTGACCCTCTACGCCGCCGGAAAGAAGATCTTCAGCGTCGCGCCCATGCTCGACTGGACGGATGCGGCGTGCCGCTATTTCCACCGCCAGCTCACGCGGCGGGCGCTGCTTTACACCGAGATGGTTGTGGCCGATGCGGTCATCCACGGCAACCGCGAGCGCCTGCTCGGTTTCGACCCGGCAGAGCATCCGGTGGCCCTCCAGCTGGGCGGCAGCGATCCGGCGAAGCTCGCCGAGGCTGCGCGCATCGGCGCGGACTTCGGCTATGACGAGATCAATCTGAATGTCGGCTGCCCGTCCGACCGGGTGCAGTCCGGCACCTTCGGGGCGTGCCTCATGAAGACGCCAGAGATGGTGGCAGATTGCGTGGCGGCTATGAAGTCCGTGGTGAGCATTCCCGTGACCGTCAAGTGCCGCATTGGCGTCGACGATCAGGACCCGGAGGAGGCGCTCGACCGTATCGCCGATGGTGTCTTCTCCGCGGGTGCGGACGCGCTGTGGGTGCATGCCCGCAAGGCCTGGCTGCAGGGTTTGAGCCCGCGGGAAAACCGTGACATTCCCCCGCTCGTTTATGATCGCGTCTACCGGCTCAAGGCCAGATTGCCGAATCGATTCATAGGCATCAACGGCGGTATTCAGACGCTGGATGAAGCCCTTCAACATCTGATTCAGGTTGACGGCGTGATGCTGGGACGCGCGGCCTACCAGAATCCGGCGATCCTCGCCGAGGTCGATCGCCGGGTCTATGGCGAAGAGGGCGTCTCCCCGGACCTGACCGATGTCGTCGCCGCCATGGCGGATTATGCCGCGCGCCACATTGAAAAGGGCGGCAGGCTGAGCCACGTCACGCGCCACATGGTTGGCCTGTTCCACGGCCGTCCCGGCGCGCGTCGCTTCCGGCAGATCCTGTCCTCGGATGCGACCCGTCCCGGCGCGGGCCCCGAGGTGCTCATGCAGGCGCTGGCTGAGGTCGATCTGTCCGCGGCTGAGGCAGCCTGAGCTTCTGCCCTATCATCGTCCCTCATGCCGTGCCCGTCGAGGCACAAGTCTGTGGAGGCACGAAAGCTGTTCGCTGACTGGGGCAGGGGCCCCGGGGTCAGTCTGTAAGAATCAGCCGGCTGCCGCGCATCTCGAAGCTTGAGAGGCTACCGAGGAACTGCATGCCGAGCAGGCTCTGCTCCAGCCGCCCGCGCTCCGCCACCATCACCGGAACGTTCTTCCGCTCGATTCCGCCGAGCTTCAGGCTGCGCACGGTCGTGCGCGCGGCGCTGGCGCGGCCGTTGGCGGTCATCACGGGCGTGGTAAAGCTCAGCTCCCTGACCTTGATCCCGGCCCGCCTTGCATCCTCGTAGGTGAGGACGGTAAGCGAAGCACCCGTGTCCACCAGCGTACGCACCAGCGTGTCATTCACCTCGATCCGCGCCTCGAAATGTCCGTTGGACGAGCGGTCCAGCATGACCGAGATCCGGTCGTCCTTGCTGATGCTCATCGGGCTGCCGGGGATGAGCCCGGCCGTGAGCCGGTTCCCCAGGTCCTGCAGTTCGTACCGGTACTGGTATCCCGTCATCAGGATGAGGATCAGCAGCAGCCAGTAGGCAAGATCGCGGAACATGTACGACATGCGTCGCCGTGAGCCGAGAATGCCGACGGCAATCACGGCAGCCCAGAGGCTCATGTAGAGGGCGGAGGCAAACTGGTTGTCCGGCATGCCGAACACGAAGCCCTCGTCATGATTGGCGATGAGCAGGATCAGCCCCACGGCCATCACGCTCATGACAATCCAGAACAGCCGCATGGGTCACGCCCCCGTTTTGCCTGCGGGACATTTTTCCCCGTCACGGAGTGCAGCCAGCCTGGCCGCCAGGCCCGCCATCACGGCGCGCCGCTTCTCCGGTGTAAGGGAAATCCAGGCCGCGATCTCGTCGCGCGTGCGTCCGCAGCCGGTGCAGAACCCGGTTGCCTCGTCGATCATGCAGATACGCACGCAGGGTGTTTCCATCGCCGCCATGGAGAACAGATGGCCCCATGCGCCGCAAAAGGCAAGGGACGGAAATCTGTGTGCAGCGCTGCCGTCAACCGGCTTGCCGGTCGACATGACGAATCAATGACTTGTAGACTCCCCTCAAAACCCTGGTTGAAGCGGATGGTTTCGCAGCACTAATGTCGAAGAAGCGCTTCGCGCCCCGAATTGATGAAGGCCGCGGCGCGGGATGGCGGCGCAGCTTTGCTGCCTCTGCTCGGGCTTCAGGTGGCTGGCATCGTCGGGGCAGCGGCAGCAAGCCCAGCGGCTGGCGCAGATGGCTCGCGCGGGGTGGGAGCAGGATGAGAGACTGGCTCCTGGCCGCCGCCATCGTCGTGCTGCTCGCCAACCTGGCCATCGGCATCGACCATTCCGGGCGGCAGGATCTGAGCGGCCGCGCGACCGTCGCAGACGGCGACACACTGACCGTGAATGGCGTCCGCATCCGCCTGAAGGGCATCGATGCGCCCGAACTCGACCAGCTATGCCGGCGTGGCGAGGAAACCTACGCCTGCGGTCGCGCGTCCAGAAGCCATCTCGTGCAGCTCGTTGGCGGAGCGCGCGTGACATGTTCGAATCAGGGGCGCGACCGCTATGGCCGTGTGCTGGGCGTTTGCGAGGCCGGTGGCCGGGAACTCAACCGCGCCATGGTGGAATCGGGCTGGGCGGTCGCCTATGGTGGCTACACCGCGGAGGAAATGCGGGCGCGAGCGGCCCCCGCGGGCCTGTGGCAGGGCGCGTTCGACCGTCCGCTGGCGTGGCGCCAGGGCGACCACAGCGTGGCCGAGGACGGTACGGGGTGGCTGGCGCGGATCTGGGATCCGGTGGTCGATCTCTTCGCGAGGTTGGTGTCCTTTGTAACGGGAGGAAATGCGGATGAAGCTGTATGACGGTGGCAGGGCGCCCAATCCGCGCCGGGTGCGCATCTTTCTGGCGGAGAAGGGCATAGAGGTTCCGCTTGTCCAGGTCGACATCGGCAAGCTGGAGCAGAAGGGCACGGAGTTTTCTCGCATCAATCCGCTTCAGCAGGTGCCTGCGCTCGAGCTTGATGACGGTGCGATCATCACGGAAAGCATCGCCATCTGCCGCTATTTCGAGGAGCTTCATCCTGAACCCGCTCTCTTCGGCCGCGGCGCGCTTGGCACGGCGCTGGTCGAAATGTGGCAGCGCCGCGTCGAGTTTCATCTGCTTCAGGGCGTGCAGTACGTTTTCCGCCACACTCATCCGGCCATGAAGGAGATGGAAGTGCCGCAGGTGCCCGCCTGGGCCGAAGCCACCCGCCCGAGGGTGTTGAGTTTCCTGCGACTTCTCGACCGGGAGCTGGCAGGCCGCCCCTTCATCGCGGGCGAGGAATTCTCCGTTGCGGACATCACCGCCCTTGTCGCCGTGCAGTTTATGAAGCCGGCCCGCATTGACATGCCCGAAGGTCTTGCCCATCTGGAGCGCTGGTACAACTCTGTTGCAGCCCGCCCCAGCGCCTCCGCCTGAGCAAGGGGCTGCCCGTCCGCACCGGGAATGACCGAAGACCTCGAAACGCTTCTGCAGGAAATCCGCGCCTGCCGGATCTGCCGCGAACGGCCTGACGGCCCGTGCCTTCCGCACGAGCCGCGTCCCGTGCTAGTCGTTTCCACCGAGGCACGTATTCTGATTGCCAGCCAGGCGCCGGGCATGCGCGTGCATGAGACCGGACTGCCGTTCAACGACCGCTCCGGCGACCGCCTGCGCAGCTGGATGGGAGTGACCCGCGAGGAGTTCTACGATCCGAAGCGCTTCGCCATCGTGCCGATGGGGTTCTGCTTTCCCGGCTACGACCGCAACGGCGGCGATCTGCCGCCGCGGCGGGAATGCGCGCCGCAGTGGCGTGCTCGCGTGCTGGCGCACATGCCGCAGGTCGAGTTTATCCTGACCATCGGCCAGTACGCCCAGGCTTGGCATCTCGCGGGCCGGCGCCGAGGCAGCCTCACCGAGACGGTGCGGGAATGGCGGGCCATTCTGGAAAGCCCTGCAAGCCCTCGCGTGTTGCCTCTGCCGCATCCGTCCTGGCGAAACACGGCCTGGCTGAAAAAGAATCCCTGGTTCGAGGAAGAGCTGGTTCCGGCACTGAAACGCGAGATCCGGGCAAGGATTTGACACGGGGCTGTCGCAACCTTTCCGATATGTAGAAATATTTTTCTTGAAAAAGCGACCGACGGCGGCCAAATTTTGAAAAATTTTTCTAAAGAGTACCCCCATGGATCGCCTGGACAGAAAAATCCTCCGCCTCTTGCAGGAAGACGCAACCCTGGCCGTGGCCGACATCGCCAAGAAGGTCGGCCTGTCGACCACGCCGTGCTGGCGCCGTATCCAGAAGCTGGAGGAAGAGGGCGTCATCCAGAAGCGGGTTGCGCTGCTCAATCCGGAGAAGGTGAACGCGCGCGTCACGGTCTTCGTGTCCATCCGGACCAACGCGCACAATCATGAATGGCTGAAGCGCTTCTCCGAGGTCATCAAGGAATTCCCGGAGGTCGTGGAATTCTATCGCATGAGCGGCGACGTGGACTATCTGCTCCGCGTGGTGGTGCCGGACATCGCGGCCTATGATGCCTTCTACAAGAAGCTGATCAGCAAGATAGAGATCCGCAACGTCTCTTCGGCCTTCGCCATGGAGCAGATCAAGTACACGACGGAGCTGCCGCTCGACTACATGATCCTCGACAAGGAACCGGCCACCAGCTCGAACTGAGGGCGGAGGTCGCTTTTCTGCAAACAGGGGAATCTGGTTTCTGCTGGTACTCTGACGCTGGGAATGTGTCCAGCTTGAAGCCGGAACGAAGTTCGAGAGCAAAATCCTCTTACGCCCGAGTCCCTTGCAGCCGCCTGTTGAGGGCCTGAGTCAGGTCCGGGGCGGCGGCGACCAGCGCGCGAGCCGGTTCCGTCTTCGGCGAGACAAGCACGTCCTCGGTGGGGCCGCGCTCGACGATCCGCCCCTCGTGCATCACCATGGTCACGTCGCAGATCGCTCGCGCCACGGTGAGGTCATGAGTGATGAAGAGATAGGCGAGACCCAGCCTGCTGTTGAGTTCCGCAAACAGGTCGAGGATCTGCGCGCGGATTGAGACGTCGAGTGCCGATACGGGCTCGTCAGCGACGATGAGCTTCGGCCGCGTGATGATCGCCCGCGCGATCGACAGCCGCTGCCGCTGGCCACCGGAGAACTCGTGCGGATACTTGTCCATGTCGGCGGGAGAAAGCCCCACCTGTTCCAGCGCTTCCGCCACGCGGTCGCGCTTCTCCCGCGCCGACAGGCGCTTGCCCAGAAGATGCAGCGGCTCGCCCACCAGCCGCTCCACGCGGTGGCGCGGGTTGAACGAGCCGTAAGGATCCTGGAACACCACCTGCAGGTCGCGGCGTATCTCCTTGAGCTCCGGTTCTGTGCAGTCGGCAAGATCCGTGCCGCGAAAAAACACCGATCCCGCCGTCGGCCTGTCGAGCGCCAGGATCATGCGCGCAAGTGTCGACTTCCCGCAGCCCGAGCGGCCGACAAGCGCCACCGACTGCTTCTGGTGCATGGAAAAGGACACATCCTGAACGGCAGCGAAGCTCCTGCGCGGCCCGAACAACGACGTTCGCCGCAGCGGATAGTGGCGGCTGACATTCTTCACCTCCAGCAGCGGTTCGGCCTCCGGCGCAATCTCCGGTACCTTCGCCCGCGCCGGCACGTGCATGGAGGCTTCCGCGAGCTGGCGTGTGTAGGGATGGCGCTGTTCCCGCAGGATTTCCGTTGCCGGACCGGAATCCATCACCTCGCCATGACGCACGATGGTGATCCGGTCGGCAAGCTGCGCCACGACCGCGAGGTCGTGCGAGATGAGCAGCAGGCCCATCTGCTGCTCCTCCACCAACTCTCTCAGCAGGTCGAGGATCTGTGCCTGGATCACGACGTCGAGCGCCGTGGTGGGCTCGTCGGCAATGAGCAGCTTCGGCTTCATCGCGCAGGCCATGGCGATCACCACCCGCTGGCGCTGGCCGCCCGACAGTTCGTGCGGATAGCGGTTGAGCGGAAACCGGCTTTCCGGCAGGCCGACACGGTCGAGTATCGCCCGCGCGTGCGCCTCCGCGTCAGGGCGGTTCGCGCCCGTGTGCCAACGGATTCCCTCCGCCACCTGCTCGCCGATGGTCTTCAGTGGATTGAGCGCCGTCATCGGCTCCTGGAACACCATTGCGATTTCCGCGCCGCGCAGGCGGTTCATGGCGGTCTCGGGAGCGGCGAGGATGTCCACGCCGTTGAGGTTGACGCGGCCGGTGGCCGTCATGCCATGGGGCAGGAGCTTCATGACGCTGAGCGCCGTCATCGACTTGCCGGAGCCGGACTCGCCCACCAGCCCGACGATCTCGCCCGGGTTGATCGCGAGGCTGATGCCCTTGAGGATCGGCAGATCCCCGAGCAAGACATGCAGGTTTTCGATATCGAGCAGGCTCATCGCGGGCGCCTCTGCCTGGGGTCGATGGCATCGCGCAGCCCGTCGCCGAGAAGGTTGAGTCCGAGGACGGTAAGCACGATTGCCATGCCGGGGATGATGGCGAGGTGAGGGGCGATGGCGATGCGCGTCTGCGCGTCGAACAGCATCCGTCCCCAGGAGGGCATCGGCGGCTGCGCGCCAAGCCCGAGATAGGAGAGGCCGGCTTCGGCGAGGATGCCAAGTGCGAACTGGATCGTGGCCTGCACGAGCAGCAGGTTCGCGATGTTGGGCAGAATGTGCTCGATGGAGATCTTGAGTCCGTCCTTGCCCGAGGCGCGCGCGGCCAGGATGAATTCGCGCGGCCAGATGGCAAGTGCCCCGCCGCGCGCCACCCGCGCGAAGACGGGCACGTTGAAGATGCCGATGGCGATGATGGCATTCACAGCGCCGGGACCGAAGATGGCGGTGATCATCACCGCTGACAGCAGCGACGGGAACGCGAAGATCACGTCATTGGCGCGCATCAGCACCTCGTCCATCCAGCCGCCTTTGGCGGCGGCCCAGAGGCCGAGCGGAACGCCGATACCCATGCCGATGCCGACCGCCACCAGCGCCACGGCGATGGAATTGCGCGCGCCCAGCATGATCATCGACAGGATGTCCCGCCCGAGATGGTCGGTGCCGAGCGGATGCGCCCAGGAGAAGCCCTGGATGCGACCGGCGACCGCCACTCGTGTCACGTCGTAGGGCGTCCAGAACAGCGACACCAGGGCCATCACTGCGACGGCGAGCGTGATCGCGAGGCCGATCACGAAGGAAGGCCGCGACAGCGCCCGCCTCAGCACGTGCTTTTCCGGTTCCGGCGTGAATATGGGCGTCTCGATTGTCATCGGCCGGTCCTCAGGCGCGGATCGACCAGCGCGTAACAAATGTCGACCACGAGGTTGATGAGGATCACGCTGGCCACCAGCAGGATGACGACGCCCTCGACCACGATCAGGTCGCGCTGGTTGATCGCCTGGAAAATGAGCCGCCCGAGGCCGGGCAGGTAGAACACGTTCTCGATGATGATCGTGCCGGCGAGCAGGAACGAGAACTGCAGGCCGAGGATGGTGAGCACCGGGATCATCGCGTTCCTTAGCGCATGCCGCCATAGCACCTTGCGCCGCGGCAGGCCCTTGGCGCGTGCCGTGCGGATGAAGTCCTCGCCAAGGGTCTCGATCATCGCCGAGCGGGTGACGCGCGCAAGGATCGCCGCCTGCGGCAGAGCAAGTGAGATGGCGGGCAGGATCAGTGCCTTGATGGCCTGCAACGGATTGCTCCAGCCGGGAAAGCCGCCCGAGGGCAGCCATTGCAGCCCCACCGCGAAGACATAGACGAGCAACAGCGCCAGCCAGAAGTTGGGCAGCGCGATGCCGATCTGCGCCGTGCCCATGGCGATCGTGTCGCTGAGCTTCCCGCTGCGCGAGGCGGCGAAGACGCCGACCGGAATGGCGACGGCCGTGGAAAGGAAAAGCGAGATCAGCGCCAGCGGCAGCGACACGGCCAGCCGTTCGCGCACCAGTTCGATCACCGGCGTCGAATAGGTGTAGGAGCGCCCGAGGTCTCCGGTGACGAGACCGCCGAGCCAGTCGAGGTAGCGCAGCGGCGCGGGCTGGTCGAGGCCCATTTCCTGCCGCAGCGTCGCCACGGTTTCGGGGCTCGCGTTCATGCCCAGCATGATGCGGGCGGGGTCACCGGGCAGGATTTCGAGCACGGCGAACACCACCACGGATGCGAGGAGCAGCGTGACGAGCCCGATCGACAGTCGCTTTGTGACGTAGCTGGCCATGAGCGTGTTACGCCGCGCCCTCGCTGGTGGTGTTCTGGCGCAGGACTAGTCCGTCCAGCGCACCTTCGTCAGATCGTTCGCCTGAATGGGCGAATTCTCCCACATTCCGACGAGCTTCGCATCCCAGACGCCCACCTTCGGCAGCTGGAACAGGAACGCGTTCACCGCATCCTCGGCGATGATGCGCTGCGCCTTGCGGTACAGTTCGTTGCGCTTCTCCGGATCGACTGTCGCGTCGAGTTCCGCCATCACGGTTTTGAACTCCGGATTGTTGTACCCGAAATAGTAGCCGTCGCGGCCGTAGATATCGATGTCGTTCGGTTCAGTGTGCGAGATGATGGTGAGGTCGAAGTCCTTGTTGGTGAAGACCTGCTCGAGCCACTGCGCCCATTCCATCGGGATGATCTCGAGCTTTATGTCGACTTCGGCAAGCTGCGACGTCACGATCTCGCCGCCGACGCGGGCGTAGGTCGTGGGCGGCAGCTTGATGGTTGCCGAGAAGCCGTCCGCAAGGCCGGCCTCGGCAAGCAGCTGCTTCGCCTTCTCCGCGTCATGCGGATAGAGCCCGGTCAGATCCTCGTAGGCCTCGTTCGCCGGCGAGAAGTGCGAGCCGATCGGCTGCCCGAGCCCGTTGCTCGCGCCAAGGATGATTTCCTCGCGGTCGATGGCATGGGAGATGGCCTGGCGCACCTTGAGATTGTCGAACGGAGCCTTGGCGTTGTTCATCGCCAGGATGGTCTCGCCTTCCGTCGAACCGATGACGACGGCAAAGCGCGGGTCGGCCTTGATCTGTTCGAGCGCGTCGCTCGCCGGGAAATTCGGGAAGGCCTGCACATCGCCCGAGAGCAGGGCGGGGACGGCTGCCGCAGCATCCGGCACGAAGCGGAACTCGGCCTTTTCCAGCGCCGCCGGCTCGCCCCAATAGTCGGGGTTGCGGACGAGCGTCACCGATGCGCCTCTGGCCCAGCGGTCGAAGCGGAAGGGACCGGTGCCGACCGGCTTCTCCTTGTTGGTCTCGGCGCTCTCCGGTGCCACGATCACCGCGTCGCCCCAGCCCATGTTATAAAGGAACGAGCCCTGCGGGCGCTTGAGCGTGACCTTCACGGTGAGCGGATCGACCACCTCCACGGTGTCGATCGCGGAAAACAGCACCTTCTGGGCATTGACGGAATCTTCGGCCCGGGCGCGGTCGAGCGAGAACTTCACGTCCTCCGCGTCGAACGTCGTGCCGTCATGGAATTTCACCCCGGCGCGCAGCTTGAACGTGTAGACCTTGCCGTCTTCGGAGACCTCCCAGCTTTCAGCCAGGCCGGGCAGCACTTCGCCGTTCGGTCCGATCCTGGTCAGGCCCTCGAAGACGTTGGCGTAGAGGATTTCGTCTATCGCCCCGGCGGCGCCGGCCGTGGGGTCAAGGTGCGGCGGTTCCAGGACGACGCCGATGACGAGATCGGTGCGCGCGCTCAGGGCGGCATTGGCCGACGCCAGCGTGATCGCTGCGGCGCCGAACACGGTCACAAGGCTTTTCATCAGAGGCTCACTCCCGCATGTGATCCAACGATTGCCGCCCTTCATCCTCACTCCGGTACGGCGGCAACGTTTGGGCGAAATCCATCGCCGATTAAGCAGTATTTCGCAAGCGCGAAATACGTTCATTTGTAGGGCATGGCCCAAACCGGTGTGCATTATGGGCCTTAACAAGCACGAGGGATGACCGTATCGTCCTGTCCCGTTGCAAGGGGACGCCGCATGCCAACGGAAACGGTCTTTCGTGAGGAACCATATCTGAAAACCCTTGACGCCGTCGTTACGGGTATCACCCCGGATGGCCGCATCGTGCTCGACCGCACGATCTTCTACGCCACCTCGGGCGGCCGGCCGGGCGACACTGGCCACTTCGTGCGCGAGGACGGCTCGCGCATTTCCATCGCCACCACCGTCACCGGGGAGACCAAGGAAGACATCCTTCACGTTCCGGCCGAGGGCTCGGCTATGCCGCGGGTTGGGGAAAGCGTGAAGCTCTTCATCGACTGGGATCGCCGCTACCGGCTGATGCGCATGCACACGGCCTGCCATCTGCTGAGCGTCGTCTGCCCGTTCCCGATCACGGGCGCTGCCGTGGGCGAGGAGGAGTCGCGCGTTGACCTCGACATCCCCGATCCGACCTACACGCGCGAGCTGGTCACCGAGCGGATCATGGAGCTGGTGAACGGAGACCATTCGGTCTTCACCCGCTGGATAAGCGACGACGACCTGCGCGCCAACCCGACGCTGGTGAAGTCCAAGAACGTCCGGCCGCCGATGGGGGCAGGGCGCATTCGCCTCGTCTGCATCGGCGAGGATTCGTCGGTCGATAGCCAGCCCTGCGGCGGCACCCATGTCGCCCGAACCTCGGAGGTCGGCGAGATTCACATCGGCAAGATCGAGAAGAAGGGCAGAGAGAACCGCCGCTTCCGTCTGCGCTTCGGCCCGCTGCCGGCATCCTGATGGCGCGTCAGTGGATCGTGTCGGCGGTCTGATCTGGGGTCCGATGGCCGCACGGTCCACTTAGTGCTTGCCGTGGCAGATCAAATCCAGTCTTCTGCCGGAAGTACATCCGCTGAGATCAGGGTGTGGATATGAGTGAGAAAAGCCGATTCGTGGTATCGCCTGACTGGCTCGAGCAACACCTGGACACGCCGGGCGTCTCGATCGTCGATGCCTCGTGGTACCTGCCGTCCCAGGGCCGCAATGCCGAGGCCGAGTACAACGCACGGCATATCCCCCGTGCCGTGTTCTTCGATCACGAGCTGATTTGCGATCCGGAGTCGAAATATCCCCATACGCTGCCGCATCCGCGCCAGTTCGAGCGATTTGCCAGCGCCATGGGCATCTCCGCCGACGACACGATTGTCGTCTACGACGGTCCGGGCTTGATGTCGGCCCCGCGCGCCTGGTGGATGTTCCGCGTCTTGGGGGCCAGGAAAGTTTTTATCCTTGACGGCGGCTTCGATCGCTGGAAAGCTGAGGGCCGGCCTGTCACCGACGAACCCACGCCCATCGCCGGCAGCGCCTTCATCGCCCATTTCGACGAGAGCCAGGTGGTTTTCCTCGACGAGATGCGCAAGCTCGTGGAGAACGGCGCGCAGATCGCGGACGCCCGTTCCCATGGCCGCTTCACGGGTGAGGAACCGGAGCCACGGCCTGGCCTGCGCGGCGGCCACATGCCGGGAGCCGTAAGCGTTCCGTTCAACACGCTCTCGGAAAACGGCGAGCTGCTGCCGGTGGACAAGCTGCGCGAGAAACTGGCGGCGGCCGGTCTCGATCTCAGCAAGCCGACGGTGACCTCGTGCGGCTCCGGCATCACGGCCGCGGTCATCTTTCTTGCCCTCGAATCCGTCGGTGCGAAGGGCACACGGCTCTATGACGGTTCCTGGAGCGAGTGGGGCGCCCAGCCCGATACGCCGGTGGTGACAGGGGAAAAGTGATGTCCGACGCGGAAGGGCTGCGGGTAACGGTCACCCATCTGCAGATGCACCGCCCGCCGGAGCGCTATCCCCACGCCCCGCTGGGTTTCCAGCTTGCGCTGCTCAAGTGCCGTGAGATACCGCTGCACTTCTATCGCTACATTTACGATCGGGTTGGCCGCAACTGGCACTGGACGGCCGCCCTCCGCCTCGACGACGAGGATCTTCGCGAGCGCCTGGCCGACCCGGCGCGCGAGGTCCATGTTCTCTACATCCACGGCGCTCCGGCGGGCTTCTTCGAGCTGCTCCGGATGGACGGCGGCCAGGAATGCCGGCTGATGCTCTTCGGCCTCATGTCCCATGCGATCGGCAAGGGGCTTTCCCGCTGGTTCCTGGGCTGCGCCATCCGCCGCGCCTGGGAACTCGGTCCGAAGTTCGTTTCTGTGGAAACCTGTACGCTCGACCATCCTGCCGCCCTGCCGCTCTACCAGAAGATGGGCTTCGTGCCGGTGAGCCGCAGGGAAGTGCTGGAGGTGCCGTTGTCCGACGAGGAGCGGGCCAGGATCCTCTTCCGTTAGTGCGCCGCGGACCACATCGGACGGGAGTTCTGCGCGGGGGCGGTTCTGTCTCCCCGCAGTCGCAATCCGCCAAACGTCCTGCGTGCAATCTGAACGGTTTGTGACTGTAATATTCACGTTACTTTCAGGTCTTCTGCTGCATGGTGCCGGCACGTTTCAAGGAGGCACACCATGATCAATAGGCGCAATGCTCTGTTCCTGTTTGCTGCGGCGACGATGGCGCCGGCTGCAGCTCTGGCGCAGCCGAGGATGCCGGATGAGGGGATGATTCTCCGCCGTCTGGAGGCTGCACCCCGCGAGCGCATCCGTCCCGAGGACCGGGTCACCATCGAACAGTTCAAGCGTCGTCCCGACCTGCGCCGCCGCGCGCCGTCGATCGACATTCAGGCGATCAATTTCCAGTACGACTCTGCCGAGATCGACCCATCCCAGTATTCCAAGGTTGAGCGCATCGCGTCGGCGCTCAAGCGCATCCTGCGCACCCGTCGTGGGGCGCGCTTCCTGATCGAGGGGCACACCGACGCTGTGGGCTCGCAAGAGTATAACCTGCGGCTGTCCGAGCGCCGCGCCGAAGCGCTGAAGCGCGTGCTGGTTCGCCGTTACGGCCTGCCGTCCCACGCGATCGACACGGTCGGTTATGGCAAGCAGTTCCTGCTGGTCCAGACGCCCTACGAGAGCTGGGAGAACCGCCGCGTCACCATCCGGCGTATTGATGATTTCATCCGATGAGACCATAAGGCGCCCCTCGCGGGCGCCTTCGAGTTCGTGAGTCTACTGGCGAGGCTTCGGGAACCGCGAAGCCTTGTGTCAGTTTCGGGGAGGCATGCCCTAGCCACGCCATGCGGGCTGCAAAGGCAGGCAGGACCCGGGCGGCAGGAATCTTGAAGGCAGCCCTGACGGGCAGGAGGCCTGGACAAGCCGGGACGCCCGGAAGACGCATTGCATTGGAGTTTTCATGATCCGTCACATCGTTTTCTTTTCCGCCCGAGATCCCGAGGACGTGGACCGGATTGCCCAAAGTCTGTGGAAGCTGGCCGAAATCCCCCACAGCGACTTCTTTGAGATCGGTATCAACCGGAAGGTTGACCTGTATGCAAACGACGTGGACGTGATCGTCTACGCCGAGTTCGCCAACGAGGAGGCGCTGGCCGCCTACAAGGCCCATCCGATCTACGAGGAGACGACAAATCGCGTCCGTCCTATGCGCGAGTTGCGTTACGCGGCGGATTTCGTGTCGATCCGGTAACCCGCCGTCGCTGCGAAATTCAGGATAATGCGGCTCCGGTTCCTGGATCGGAGCCGCGAAAACACGAATGGCCGGGGCAATTCAGAGTCTCCATGCAGCTCTTTGAGCAGTTCCTGGAAACGTGGAACCGGTATTCCGTCCTGAACTGTGACAAAACAATTGCTCCAGCCGCTCCGGCCCTGTCAAAGCCGCCCGCAACACGGTGGGGTCCCGCAGTCGGCCGGAGGGCCGATGTGTCCGGCGGTTGAACGAACCTCCGCCAGGGCAGGGCCGCTCTGGACCGTCCGGCCAAGCCTGATTCGCGACTGTGTCGGGGCGCGGGCCTCGGGCACGGTGACCCGCGCGCCGATGGGTAGGAGGGGAAGGGGCGCTGTTCGACCCCGCGGTTCCCTTGTGGATTGCTGGGCCTCGAGGTCATGAAACGGCGGCGGATGCAAAAAGTACTTGCACCATGTGAGCGGGTTATATAGGGGATTGCCTTGTTCGGAGCGTAGCGCAGCCCGGTTAGCGCACTAGACTGGGGGTCTAGGGGTCGTGGGTTCGAATCCCGCCGCTCCGACCATTTAATTTCAAACACTTAGACCGACCTCAACCATCTAAGCATAGATTTTATTGCCAGATTGTAGGCGGCAGGAGCTTTCGGACACAGATCGCCCGCCGACTCGTGGCTGACGGGCGCTGCTGTATGGTGTGCGCTGTGGACAACCATCAAGCGTGAGATTGAACCGCGCCGGGTTTGCCGGAGGCTGATTTGGTTTAGTTACGCGGCCATGGCTTCAGTTTCCAGAGCCGCGTAGAAGTTTGCCTCGGCTTCGGCGGGCGGG